>JACCQV010000197.1 GCA_013813945.1 Deltaproteobacteria bacterium
GCCTGATGGGCTCGGCGGCCTCCGCCGGCGCGCTCGATGCCGAGAAGGAGCTCGCGCACCTGACGGACCTCCAGGGCGCGAAGCTGCCCGACGCGCTGGCCGAGAACGGATTGTCGCTCGAGAGCCTGGGGACCGCACACGCGTACTTCCAGTCGCTCGATGCCGTCGCATACCTCGAGCTCCACATCGAGCAGGGCCCGGTCCTGATGGAGATCAAGGAGCCGGTCGGCGTCGTGCTCGGAACCATGGGCGTCGAGCGCTACAACCTGAAGTTCGTCGGCCAGGCGGCGCACTCGGGCGCCGCTCCGATTCACCTGCGCAAGGACGCGTTCCTCGCCGCCGCCGAGTTCGCCCTTGCCTGCCGCGACATCAGCATCAAGCATTCGGGCAAGACGCCGAAAACGCGCGTGGTCGCGACCTGCGGCGTGGTCAAGGTCGAGCCGAACTTCGTGACGGCGGTCCCGGGCTCGACAGAGATCTCGATCGACCTGCGCGCACTCGATGCCAAGGTGCTGAAGCGCATGCTGGTCGCGGCGAAGGCGGCATCGAAGCGCGCCGCGAGCAATCACCTCGTCAGTGTTTCGTGGAGCCCGCTGCTCCACATCACGCCGCGGCTGTTCGACGAGGCGCTGATGAAGATCATCCGCACCACCGTGAAGGAGATCACCGGAACCGCGCCCGAGCTCCCGTCCGGACCGTTGCACGACGCGGCCGAGATGGCGGCAGTGGTGCCGACCGCGATGGTGTTCGCGCAGAGCAGCCCCGGGGTCTCGCACACCAAGATCGAGGACACGCCGCGGCCGGCGCTCGACAAGTCGATCCGCGCGTTCCTGATCGCGGTGGATCGGACGATCGCGCAGCTCGCCTCGGCACCCACGAAGCGGCGCCGCCGCTGACTCTCCGACCTGGGTCCGGCTGGAGATCGGCACCGGGGCAACGACTTCTGCCCGAAAGCTGCGCTCAAAAGCCTGACGCGCTGCGCCCGTGCGGCAAGCGCGCACCCCGAGCGGCGATGACACGCCGAGCTGGGCGGCAGCGCCCGGCTGGCGCCCCCGCGAGCACTTCACCGACGAGGAATGCGATGGTCCGGTTCTTGGATGCCCGCGTGGGACCGCTCGGCAACCCCCGCGAGGCCCCATGAACGGAACGATTCTCCTGGTCGACGATGATGAAGACACGCGGATGCTCCTGTGCGAGTCGCTGCAGCGCCGCGGCTACGTCTGCGAGACCGTGGCCTCGGCCGCGGCCTGCCTCGAGCGGGTCCGCAGTGCGGCGGTCGACGTCGTTGTCACGGACATCCAGATGCCCGGCATGTCAGGGATCTCGCTGTGCGGCGAGCTGCACGAGCGTCATCCGGACGTCCTGTCGATCGTCCTCACAGGCGTCGGCGACCTCGAGATGGCGATCGGCGCGATCCGCACCGGCGCGCATGACTTCCTGAGCAAGCCGGTCAAGGTCGACGCCCTCGAGATCGCGCTTCGTCGCGCGTTCGAGCACCTCTCGGTCAAGCGCGAGGTTCGCCGCCTGCGCGCCGCCCACGATCAGGACTCTCCGATCGCGGGAATCACCGGCAACAGCGCCGCGCTGCGCGAGACCACCCAGATGGTGCGTCGCGTGGCCGACAGCGATGCCACGGTCCTGATCACCGGCGAGAGTGGAACCGGCAAGGAGCTGGTCGCTCGCGCGCTGCACGAGCTCTCGCCGCGCCGCACCGAGCCGTTCGTCGCGATCAACTGCGGCGCGATGCCGGCTCCGCTCCTCGAGAGCGAGCTATTCGGCCACGTTCGCGGCGCCTTCACCGACGCCAAGCAGTCGCGCGGCGGTCTGTTCCTCCAGGCGGGCCGCGGCACGATCTTCCTCGATGAGGTCGGCGAGATGCCACTCGAGATGCAGGTCAAGCTGCTCCGCGTGCTCCAGGAGCGCACGGTTCGCCCCGTCGGCGGCGACAACGAGATGCCGTTCGAAGCACGCGTCGTCACCGCGACGAACCGCGATCTCGAGACCGAGGTCGACGAGAAGCGGTTCCGCGAGGATCTGTTCTACCGGATCAACGTCGTCGCGATCCCCGTGCCGCCGCTGCGCGCCCGCGCCGGTGACGTCCTCGTCCTCGCGCAGCACATCCTGCAGCGGATCTCGACGCGTACGAGCAAGCCGCTGATCGCGGTCGCTCAGGACGCCGCGCGCAAGCTGATGGCGTACGACTGGCCCGGCAACGTCCGCGAGCTCGAGAACTGCATCGAGCGCGCGGTCGCGATGTGCGACGGCAAGGAGATCCGGCTCGATAACCTGCCGGCGAAGATCCAGAAGTTCGAGTCGGCGCGGCTCGAGATCCCGACGGACTCGCCCGCCGAGATGATCCCACTGACCGAGATGGAGCGCCGGTACGTACGGCAGGTGCTCAGCAGCGTCGGTGGCAACAAGACCCACGCTGCGCGTGTCCTCGGCATCGATCGTCGCTCCCTGTATCGCCGCCTCGAAGTCTCGAACGCGAACGATCCGCGACCCTAGTCGCCGCACGCAGCGGCGCGCTCGAGGAGCAGCGCACGTTCGCGCGCGTTGTGGGTCAGGCTCGCCGCGCGCTCGAGCTCGGCGCGTGCTTCGGCAAACCGCCCGAGCTTGCGCAGCAGATCGCCACGAACCGCGGGCAGCAGGTGGTAGCTCGCGAGCGCTGGCTCATCGACGAGCTGATCCGCGAGCGCGAGCCCGGCGGCGGGTCCCTCGGCCATGCCGAGCGCGACGGCGCGATTGAGCTCGACGATCGGCGACGGCATCACCTCGGCGAGCGTCGCGTAGAGCGCGGCGATCTGTGCCCAGTCGGTATCGTCCGCGCTGCGCGCCCGCGCATGACATGCCGCGAGCGCAGCCTGCAGTGCGTACGGTCCACGCCCTCCGCCGAGCTCGCTGGCGCGGGCGAGAGCGGCCAACCCGCGCCGGATCAGCAGCTGATCCCAGTGCGCCCGGTTCTGCTCGAGGAGCAGCACGGGATCGCCGGTCGGCCCGATGCGGGCCCGCGATCGCGACGCCTGGATCTCCATGAGGGCAACCAGCCCATGAACCTCCGGCTCGTCGGGCATCAGGCCCGCGAGGATCCGGCCGAGCCGCAACGCGTCCTCGCACAGCTCGGGCCTCAGCCAGCTGTCACCCGTGGTCGCGGAGTAGCCCTCGTTGAACACGAGATAGATCACCGCGAGCACCGAGGCGAGTCTCTCCGCGAGATCGGGTCCGCGCGGCACCTCGAACGGTACGTTCGCGTCGGACAGTGCCCGCTTCGAGCGAACGATCCGCTGCGCGATCGTCGCCTTGGGCACGAGGAACGCCCGCGCGATCTCCGCGGTCGACAGACCACCGATCAGCCGCAGCGTGAGCGCGACCCGTGCCTCGACACGGTCCCGAATGTTTTCCGGAGCCATCGCCAAGTCACGGATTGCACTATGCTCGCGGCGTGACCCTCCCTGTCATCGCCGGGACCGTACTGGTCGTGCTCGCGCTCGGCTACCGGTTCTACGGACGGCTGATCGCGCGCCAGTACAATCTCGCGAACACCGACGACACGCCGGCCCACCGCCACCGCGACGACATCGACTTCGTCCCGACCAAGCCGTTCTACCTGTTCGGCCAGCACTTCAGCGCGATCGCCGCCGCTGGCCCGATCGTCGGACCCATCCTCGCGACCCAGCAGTTCGGCTGGCTCCCCGCGATCCTGTGGATCGTCATCGGCGTCGTGTTCATCGGCGCGGTCCACGACTTCACGACGCTCGTCGCCTCCGTTCGCCACGGTGGGCGCTCGATCGCCGAGGTCGCGAAGGTCAACCTCGGCAAGCGCGCGTGGCTGGCGATGCTCGCATTCATCTGGCTCGCGCTGATCTACGTGATCGTCGCGTTTGTCGACGTCACGGCGAGCTCGTTCACGACCAAGGCGCAGCCCGGCATCGTCTCGTCGTTCGATCAAGGTGGCGCGGTCGCGCTCGCGGGAATTCTCTATCTCGCGCTCGCCCTGGTGATGGGCCTGGTCGATCGGTACTTGAAGCCGAAGCTGTGGATCCAGACGGTGATCTTCGTGCCGCTGATCTTCGTGGCGGTGTGGTTCGGCACCCAGCACTCGACCTGGCTCGCGCACTCCTGGGAGCTGTGGGTCGTCCTGATCCTCGCGTATTGCTTCGTCGCATCGCTCTCTCCGATGTGGCTCCTGCTCCAGCCTCGCGGCTACCTCGGCGGGTTCGTGCTCTACACCTCCCTGCTGATCGGCGTGCTCGGCATCTTCCTCGGCGGCTTCGAGATCAAGCGGCCGGCGTTCGAGGGGTTCGATACCGGCGGCGGCATGTTGTTCCCGTTCCTGTTCGTCACGATCGCGTGCGGGGCGTGCTCGGGGTTCCATGGCCTCGTGTGCTCGGGAACCACGTCGAAGCAGATCAACCGCGAGAAGGACTGCCACCCGATCGGATACGGCGCCATGCTGCTCGAGGCGTTCGTCGCCGTGATCGCCGTCGCGACGATCATGATCGTCGCGGCCCCGGCGAACGGGAAGGCGATTCCCGCCGACGTCGCGTATGCGAGCGGCATCGGCGCGTTCGTCAGCAAGCTGACCGGGCTGGATCCCGTGGCCGCGACGACGTTCGGCGCGATGGTGCTGTCGACCTTCATCTTCGACACCCTCGACTCGGCGACGCGGCTCGGGCGCTACATCCTGCAGGAGCTGTTCGGCACCACGAGCAAGCTGTCGGGCTACCTCACCACCGCAGCGACGGTGATCGTCCCGCTCGGGTTCCTGATGCTGGCGGGCATGGGCAGCTTCAGGAAGTTCTGGGTCCTGTTCGGGACGTCGAACCAGCTGCTCGCGGCGCTGTCGCTGCTCGCGATCGCCGTGTGGCTCAAGCGCCAGGGCAAACCGATCTGGTACGTCGTCGCGCCGATGATCCTCGTGATGTCGGTGACGGTGGTCGCGCTCGCGATCCAGACCCGGATGATCGTCGAGAAGACCTTCGGATCACCCGACTGGATCAACGGCTTGATCTCCGCGATCCTCCTTGGCCTCGCCGCGCTCCTGGTGTGGTTCGCTAAGCGGGCGTGGTCGGCGGCACCGCCGGAGCTGTGACCTCCGCGACCTTGATCAGGCGCTCTGCGCCGCGGCCATGGCGATACGCCTTCTCGGGGCCGTCGATGAACTCCGTCCCGTTCCACTGCCGGTTGATGATCGTGACCATGTCGCCGTTGATCTCGAGCCGGTTGTAGCTGTTCGGCTCGCCGCGATGGCGGTCCGACATGCAGGTGCCGGCGTTGACGCCAAGCACGGAGTGGTCATCGTTGCGGTAGCCAGCAGCATCCGGCGCGTGCGCGTACGAGACGTGGAGGTGTCCGGTGAGGATCATGTCCACGCGCACGGCAACGAGGCTCGGCAGCGCCCCGGCGGCACCATCGACGAGGTAGCTGTCATCGACCTGGCGGGGAATGACGAACGGGTGGTGCGCGACGAGCAGCTTCCACCGCTTCGGGTGCAAGGCGAACTGCTCGCACACGGTGGCAAGCTGATCCGGGCGGACGATGCCATCCTTGATCGTGTGGCCGTGGGCGGTATTCATCCCGCACACGACCATCTCGTCGTCCTCGTAGAACGGGGTCATGTTCTTCGAGATGTAGTGCTCGTAGCGGCCCATCGGATCGCCGAACCGGCGGAACACGTCGTAGAGCGGGATATCGTGATTGCCCGGTACGACCAGGTACGGCGCCGTGAGTTGATCGAGGAACGCGCGCGCCTCGCGGAACTGCGACGCGCGAGCGCGCTGGGTCAGATCGCCGCTGATCGCAACCAGGGATGGCTTGGGCGCGGTGACGCCATTGAGCTCGTCGAGCAGGCCTTTGCAGACGGAGGGGATGTCGCGACCGAAGTGCGGATCCGAGATGTGGGCGATGATCTTCATGCGGCGTCTCCTCGCGCGGGCACGGGCGTCGGCGCTGGCTCGGACACTTCGAGAGTGCGAGGTGCGATCACCGCGAGCGCGCCGGGACGGCTGCGGTAGTAGAGCGGGGGCGTCATCAGCTCGACCTCGCCATCGATCGCGACCTGCAGGCGGCGATGGCCGGTCCGGATCAGCGCCTCGCGGATCGCGTGCGCCTCGAAGTCCGCCACCGCGTCGAGGCGCTGGAGGATCGCGCGGACCGTCACCCAGAACATCTTGAGCCGGCTCGTTGCCTTGATCATGTAGAGGCTGAGCTGGCCGCGATCGAGGTGTGCGCGCTCGCCGAGCTCGAGGACGTTGATGGTGTACGCGTTGTTCCCGATGAACACGAGCGGCGTCCTCGCGCGCAGCGTTCCACTCTCGGTGACGATCCGGACTTTCAGGAGCGGAAATCGACGGAGCACGCGAAACGCCGCGAGGAACATCGCCGTCCACTTGCCGCGCCCGGAGGCCTTGCGATCGCGGTCGCGTCGGATCACCGTCTCGGGATAGAGGCCGATCGAGGAGTTGTTGACGAAGATCCGGCCGTTGAGCTCGCCGACGTCGATGCGCGTGACGTTCCCGGAGGCGATCGCCAGTGCCGCCTCGCCGAGCTCGAGCGGCATCCGGAGATCCTTGGCAAAGTGATTGAGCGTCCCGAGCGGGAGCACCGCGAGCGGAACGTTGCCGCCGGCGAGCGCGGAGGCGACCGCACTGACGGTCCCGTCACCGCCCGCGGCGACCACCGCGTCGACCCCGGAGGCCGCGAGATCCCGTGCGGTCCTGGTCAGCTGCGCGGGTTCGCACAGGTGAACCTCCGCGTCGATCCCTGCTGCGGTGAGCGCGGCGAGGACCTCGGCCTTCCGCTCGTCGCATTTCGCGCTGCCGATCGATCCTGCACCGGCGTTCATGACCACAGCGACCTTCATGACTCGCTGTCGAGCAAGTCACGTGCCGGCGCGCTGTGCGCCGGCGCTCAGCCGGTGGTCGGGCTTGGCGTGGGGACCAGCTGGCGCAGATGCCAGGCATGAAGGTGCGCGGCGCGCCGAGCATCGCGCTGGGTCTTCGCGAGGGTTCTCACCAGCAAGCCGACGGTGAACACCAGCACGAGCGTGTAGACCGCGTGGGCAATCTCGAGGTTGGGGATGCGCACGGTGCCCGCGGGCGAGCTGAGGACGAGCGCTCCTTCGACCGTGCTCACGGTGCGGTTCAGGATTCCCATGACCTCGCCGATCCAGCTGCTCAGCGCGCCGAGCGTCAGGGCCGCGGAGAGGACCCACAGCTTGCCGAACTGCCGGTGCATCGCGAACGCGATCACCGTCGCCGTGGCGAGGCCTGGCGCGACCACGAACGGCGTGAACATCCGGCCGAGGATCGCGATCAACAGCACGTTGGAGGCCACGATCCCGTAGAGCAGAACGCGGCTCTTCGCGACGCGCTGCCGAGACAGGCCATACGCGAGCACTGCGTTGAGCAACGACGTCACGCCGATCGCGGTGACATACCGGAGATCGCTGATGCCGACCCACAGCATCAGCGGCACGAATACGAGGTAGCTAAGAAACGCGATGTACGCGATCCGGGCCTGTTGTCGGAAGTTCACGTTGTCGATGATGTCGAGCTCCGCCTCGACCTCGGGCGGTGTGTCGCGTGGCGGCTCGAGCATGATTCGACCGACGAGCTCCGCGGCTTCGGTCGACGATGGGTCGAGGGCCAGCGCGCGGCCGGCGTGCTGCATCGCCGCGCGGCGCTGCGCCGGATCGGGCGGTTTGCTGGCCATCGATGACG
>JACCQV010000204.1 GCA_013813945.1 Deltaproteobacteria bacterium
CCGCAGAACCGACGACCACGGCGATCGATGCGGTCTTCGAACGGCTGCTATCCGACATTGTGAAGGGCGTCTACAGCGCGGGATCGCGGCTTCCTGCGGAGCGCGAGCTGTCGCGCCAGCTCGGGGCATCGCGTCCGACCTTGCGCGAAGCCCTGCGTCGGCTCGGCGAGTGGAACCTGGTCGAACCGCGCCGCGGATCGGGCATCGTGGTCCGGCCGTACCGCGACTGGTCGATCGAGGTGATCGGTGCCTATCTGCGCTACGGCAAGCCGGAGCTCAATCAGCCGACAATCGGCCGGCTCATCATCGATCTGTTCGCGATGCGCCGGGTTGTGGTGCTCGAAGTCATCCGGCTGACCGCGTCGCGAGTACCGCGCGGGGGAACGCACGGCGCACGGCTCGCGATGGCGCGCGCGTGGTCGTTGCGCGGTCAGCCGGCGTATGCGCGCGAGGACTTCGAGGTGATGCGCTCGATCATCGAGGCCGCGCGATTCACGCCCGGCCTCTGGCTGCTCAACCGCTTCGCGGATATCTGGGTCGACGGCGCCAGCTCGCTCGCGTTCGCGGTTCGCCCCCCCGACGATTACGTGTCGGTGCACACGAAGTTCTTTGATCTGATCGAGAGTGGCGAAGCAGATGCAGCCTGCGCGCTGATGGCGGAGTATCTGGAGCGCCATGACCAGAAGCTCATGTCCGCCCTCCAGGCCATTGCATGAGTGACTTCCCCGACTTCAAGCTGTCCGCCACCGGACGCAAGGTCGCACTGTCACTCGTCCCGGTGATCTGTCCGCCCGAGTACGTGCAGTTCGCCGATGCGATCGTCACGAACTTCGAGCTGACGATCAGCGTCTCACCACTGCTCCTCCGCAAGGGCGTGAGCGCCGGGTTCGCGACCTACGATCTCGGCGCCCTGCCCCGCTATCGCAAGCGCGCGCACAAGCTGACCGGCGAGGATGCCGAGCGCTACTTCTCCTCGTGGGAGCACGGCATCACGCCACTCCATGTCCAGTTCGCACGCGCGCTCAACCAGCTGCTGTCGCTCGGCTGCTACGACGTCCCCGAGGTGATGGAGGCGATCGGCTATCGCCCCGCACCGTGGATCGAGGAGGTCACGCGCAAGCGGCTCACCGTCTACGCGGCTGATGTTCGCAAGCAAGAGGTCCAGATCCTCGCGCCCGATCCGCTGCGGCCGGGCTTCCGCATCGAGGACGTGCGCCGCGACCGGAAAGTCGGGGCCTGATGGCGGTCGCACGCCCCGCGCTGATCGAAGGCGTTCGCCCCGCCGGCGTCTTCACCCGCCACGATATTCACGGTGACACCGTCCTCGACTGCGACGTCGTCGTCGTCGGCTCGGGCGCCGGTGGTGCCCCCGTCGCCGCCGAGCTCGCCGAGGCTGGCTTCGACGTCCTCGTCGTCGAGGAGGGGAGCTACTACCAGACCCGCGACTTCACCGCCGATACCTCGGCGATGGTTCGCCAGCTCTACCGCGATGGCGGAGCGACGATGGCGCTGGGCAATCCGCCGATCCTGTTTCAGGAGGGGCGTGCGGTCGGTGGCTCCACCGTGATCAACGGCGGGATGTCATGGCGGACGCCCGACGACATCCTCGAGCGCTGGTGCAAGGACGGCCTCGACGTGTCGTCGAAGTCACTCGAGCCCTACTTCGAGCGCGTCGAGAAGCGCATGAACGTCGCGCCGATGGACGACGACGCGATCGGCCGCGACAACTGGCTGCTCAAGAAGGGTGCCGACGCCAAGGGCTGGGAGATCATCGGTAACCTGCGCAACCAGACCCACTGCGTCGGCAGCAATCGCTGCGCGTTCGGCTGTCCGACCGGAGCGAAGCAGAGCTCGCTCGTCAGCTACATCCCGCGGGCGCTGCACTACGGCGCGCGCGTCTACGCGAACGTCAAGGTCGAGTCGATCACGCTGCACGGCAAGCGCGCGACCGGAGTCGTCGGTCACGTGAGCCTCCCGAATGGCGGCCGCGGTCCAAGCGTCACGGTGCGCGCGAAGCTCGTCGTCGCCGCGTGCGGTGCGATCCACACGCCGGCGCTCCTCGTGCGGAGTGGACTGAGCTCGCGCTCGGGCCAGCTCGGCGGCAACCTCAGCCTCCACCCGAACGTGAAGTGCGTCGCGATCTTCGACGAGAACGTCACCGGGTGGAAGGGCGCGCACCAGGCGTTCCAGGTTCGCGAGTTTGCGGACGAGGGCATCGGCACGTTCGCGGCGATCAACCTTCCTCCGAGCGTCATCGCGATGTCGCTGCCGCATCGCGGCGCGCAACTCGGAGCGCTGATGGATCAGTACAACCACATGGTGCTCGCGGGCATGCTCGTGGAGGACTCGACCACCGGCCGCGTCCGCACGATCAAGGGCCGCCCGCAGGCGTTCTATCAGCTGACCAAGCGCGACACCCAGGTGATGCAGCGCGGCCTGTCACTGCTGTCCGAGCTGCTGTTCGCGGCGGGCGCCAAGCGCATCCTGTTGCCGTTCCACAACGCGCAGGAGCTGGCGAACGCCGACGAAGCGCGGCGGCTCCTCGACCAGCCGATCCCACCGAGCTCGTGGGAGGTCGTCACCGTCCACATGATGGGCACGGCTCGCATGGGCGTCGATCGGACGCAGGCCGTGACCGATCAGTTCGGCATGATGCACGACGTCGATCGTCTGCTCGTCGCCGATGCGTCGCTGTTCCCGACCCCGATCCGCGTCAACCCGATGGAGACGATCATGGCCCTCGCGACGCGCGCGGCCGGCCACGTGATCGACAACGCCCGGAGGTATCTGTCATGACCGTCACTGCCGCTGCCCCCTCACCGTCTTCCAACGGCGTCTCGTCCACCAAGGTCACGGCGCTGCCGCGCAAGCCGCCACCGTTCCCCACCCCCCAGGCTCTCGCACTCGAGCGGATGTCGCTTCGTGAGCTGGAGGTCGTGTTCCAGCGCGGCTCGATGCCCGATCTCGAAGGGCTGGTGGGCTGGGAGTTCCGCGGCATCAACGTCGTGCCGCTGCAGCAGATCCCCGTGACCGAGCTCGCCGGCATCAAGAAGTTCGTGAAGGGCTTCTACAGGTCCGAGGACGGTCGGGTCCTCGGCTACAACAGCCCGGTCGTGTGCAACGTGCTCGACGGACGCTGGCACATGAAGCCCAGCGATTCCGCACCGAAGCGGTTTGGCTTCTACGAGGCCCACCCCGTCGACGCCACCGCGCGCGACAACCACGCGCTGCACGCCCTGTTGCTCGACTACGGCAAGGGCAAGAATCCGCCGTTCGACATCATGGCGGCCCTGCGCGACTACCTCGTGCAGGTCGATCCGACCAACCCGGATCTCCTGCTCGGCAAGGCGATGTTCGCGGTCGGTCCGCTCAGGATCCCGCTTCCCAACTTCTTCATCCTCGAGCGGCACCGCCGCGGCCTGACCGACTACGCGGCGCGCTAGCAGCTACGGTAGACACATCCCGACGGAGATGACCGTGTCTGCGCCGAGATCGCAGCGGAACTGGTAGCACCGGCCACCGCTCATTCCGTCGTCGACCAGACGCGCCTGAAACCCTTCCGGATCGCAGACGAGCGAGCAGACGTTATCGCGGGACAGACTCTCGGCGAGACCGCAGATATCGGCCTCCACATCGGGGCCGAGCTCGACCGTGTCGACCTCGAGGACTGCCTGCTCCTCGAGAGCTGCGGGCGGCGACGTGGACTCCTCGTCCACGACGCACGCACCGAGCAACCACCCGAGTGCGAGAGCAGCTCTCAGAGAATTAGTCTCCGACGCAGATGTCGAAGCTGACCGTGACGTCGCCGGGCATCGCGCAGGTGTGCTGCGAGCAGCCACCGACTGCGCCCTGGTCATAGAGCTTCGCGGCAATGCCGGTCGGCTGGCAGATCAGCGAGCAGACGTCGCTGTCCGGAAGCTGATCGGCCTGCGCGCAGATCTCGCGGATCTGGGGGTCCGCCCACGCGGTGTCGACACTCGTGATGTCGATGCTCTCCGTGGTCGGCGTGCGGCCCGGGATCTCCATACCGGTGATGGTGACGACTGCAAAGTCGGGGACCACGCCCTCGTCCTTCGGAATCTCCGCCTCATCAGCGACCGTGAAGTCCGTCACCTGGCCGCCCACGCGACCAGACGTCGGCTCATCCGCAACGCAAGCGCCAGTACCGAGACCGAGAACGACAGCGAAAAATGCGAGCTTCATGGGCGACTCCTTGTTCTTTCCTGTCCTCACACCAAGGACCATCATCCACACTAAGGAAGGGTCACTTCCATTGCAACTATGTCTATGTGGCCACGAGTGGGATAGCCTGGCTTTCCGGTCGCGTTTCGAGTCGTGTTTGCGATCGAGATCGTGATCGGTTGGTGCTCACCACCGACC
>JACCQV010000288.1 GCA_013813945.1 Deltaproteobacteria bacterium
GACCGAGCTGTCGATGCGCGTGACCACCGCGTACAACAGCCTCGTCGACCACCTCGACAAGAAGTAACGCGCGGGTCACATCATTCTCTGATAAACCCGCGGCGTGGATACTCAGAGCTCTGCATCGAAGACCGCGTTGATGGTGTGCGCCTACCGGGCGCGGGCGAGTCAGTGGCCCACGCCGTTATTCGTCGATCCGTGGGCGGAGACGCTCGCAGGCGCCGACGGCCACGAGATCGCAAAGCGCCTCGACCAGCGGTTCCCACCGATGGAGATCTGGCTCGCGCTGCGGGTTGCGTACCTCGATCAGCTGGTTGGTCTCGCGGTCGACCGACTGTCGATCCGCCAGGTCGTGATCCTCGGAGCCGGCTACGACACGCGGGCCGCTCGGCTGCCGCGCGCCGGCGTGAGGTTCTTCGAGGTCGATCATCCGGCGACGCAGGAATCCAAGCGCGAGCGGTTGGGCCGGCTCGCTGGCTACCCGATCGAAGCGGCGACCTACGTCGCGTGTAATTTCGAGCGCGAAGATCCGATCGAGCGCCTGATGGCGAGTGGTTTCGAGGCGAGTGAGCCCGCACTCGTGATCTGGGAGGGCGTTGTCCCGTACCTCACCGAGGCGGCAGTGCGCGCGACCGCAACCCGGCTCGCGACCGGCCTCGATCCACGCTCGCTCGTTGCGTTCGACTTCGTGGGCAAGAAGCTCGCTGCCGGCCAGAACCTCTCCGCCGCGGATCAACAGACGCGCGAGTACGTTGGCGAGCTCGGAGAGCCGATCCGCTACGGAACCGACGATCCTCTTCCGCTGCTCTACGAGTGCGGCTTCCGCTGGGTCCGCTCGCTCGACTTCAACGAGCTTGCTCTCGAGATGCTCGGTGACTACCAGCGCGACCGGCAGTTCCGATTCCAGCACATTGCGCTGGCAGCCGCGAAGACGCCGGTTGCCGGCTGGCCATGATCAGGGTCCGATCCGGATCCGGTTGTCGATCAGCGCGTCGGGCGCTACCTCGCTGAGGATCCGCTCGATGCGCGACGCAACTCTCTGATCGCGGACGCAGCCGCGCAAGATCACACGGCCGCGGACGACTCGAAGCCGACCGTATCGATCCCGTACGCGATCAGCGCATCCCTGATCGTTTCGCGCGTGTGCTGATCGAACCGGAGCTCGGCTTCCGTGGGCGGTGGGTCGGCGCGCCACGACCCATCGGGCTCGAGGACCGTGTGACGCGCGATTTCGTCGTAGCTGCGAGGAGCGCGTGGCATATCGCCTCCCGGTGCATCCGACATGCCCGCCCGCGTCACTGACCGGGTCGGTCGATTTGGTACTTTCAGCGGCTCGATGTAGAGCGCTCGGTGCGAGGCCTGTGGGGCGGCCGATCGTCGCGAAGCTCAGAAGCATATCCACGGCAAGAGCTAGTTCGCCCGACGTGCGCACGTACCTCGGACCGAGCCGCGCAGTGTGGCGCGTCCGATCGCACCGAGCGGAACCTCGCTGCGAACCTATCGACCGCGCTTGGTACGGCGTTTGGATCCTCGAGAAGCATGCCGGCCGATTCCATCCTGGCTCGTTCGATCGCTGATACCGCGAGTCAGTGCTGCACCGCGCCATCGGCGTCGTGTACTGGCCCGAGACCATTCCAAGCGCACTCCAGGAGCTGACAGACCATGCGCGAATTCCGAGATCGCCACGAAGCAGGCGAGAGACTCGCGCTCGAGCTTCAAGGCTATGCCGAGCGATCGGATGCCGTCATCCTCGCGCTGCCGCGAGGGGGCGTCGTGATCGGCTACGAGCTCGCGATCCGACTCGGGTTGCCGCTCGACGTCTTCGTGGTTCGCAAGCTCGGCGTACCAGGCCACTCCGAGCTCGCGATGGGAGCGATCGCGTCGGGTGGCGTGCTGGTCGTCGATCGTTCCCTCACGTCTGCGCTGAACATCTCCTCGTCGGCCTTCGACGCGGTTCTCGCCGCAGAGCGCGCAGAGCTCGAGCGCCGCGAACGACTGTTTCGCGGCAACCGTCCACCGCTCGACGTTCACGACAAGACGGTACTCGTCGTCGATGACGGGCTCGCAACCGGCGCAACCATGCGAGCGGCGGTCGAGGGGCTGAGGCGGCGCGGCCCGGCCGAGATCCTGGTCGCGGTACCGGTGGCGTCGCTCGAGATCTGCCAGGCGTTCCGCTCGCTCGTCGATGACGTCGTGTGTCCGGTCAAGCCGCGGCAGCTGTTTGCGATCGGCCTCTGGTACCGCGACTTCTCACAGACCACCGATGCCGAGGCGCGTGAGCTTCTGGATGCGGCCGCGCGAGAGCTCGACGACACCCGCCTCGCGCCACACCCGAGCTCGGGGGCCCATCCATGAGAGAGACGATGGTAGACGTTCCTGATCCGCAACCCGCGAACGTCATCGTGCACGCAGGTCATGTCTCGCTCCAGGGCGAGCTCATCGTCCCGCCCGGGCCCGAGGGCATGATCGTGTTTGCCCACGGCAGTGGCTCGGGGCGGCACAGCCCGCGCAATCAGCGCGTCGCACGATCACTGGCCCGCGCCGGCTTCGCGACCTTGCTGTTTGACCTGCTCACCGTCGCGGAGGAAGCTGCAGACCACTACACGGCTGACCTGCGGTTCGACATTCCACTGCTTGCCGGGCGCCTGGCCGGCGCGATCGGGTGGGTGCGCACCCAGGGCGGCATCGGCAGGCTTCCGGTCGGCCTGATCGGAGCGAGCACCGGAGCGGCTGCTGCGCTGATCGCGGCGACTGTCGCAGACGACGTGACTGCGGTGGTCTCGCGCGGCGGTCGGCCCGATCTGGCGCGGGGCTCGTTGCGCGATGTGCGCTGCCCGACCTTGCTGATCGTCGGAGGGCGTGACCTCGCGGTGCTCGAGCTCAACCAGCGCGCGGCCCGGCAGATGACTGCTCCCGTGCACCTGAACATCGTGCCCGGTGCGACGCACCTGTTCGAGGAGCCGGGCACACTCAACGAGGTCATGCGCCTGGCGGCGAGCTGGTTCGGGGAGCACCTCGGCCGAAACGACGAAAACCGGAAGCTCGATGCTTCCGGTCGTCGGGTCGTTCGGGATTGAGGGATCCCGAGAGTGTCTTCGTGCGCGAAGGGGGACTCGAACCCCCACGGTGTTACCCACTAGCACCTCAAGACAACCCAGCTGAACGATCACGCGTACTTGCCCGGCTTTCCATTCCCACGGAGCCGATTCCCCCAGCAAGTACACGTGGTTCCGTTGGGAACGACCGTTCGATCGCGTTCGCC
>JACCQV010000306.1 GCA_013813945.1 Deltaproteobacteria bacterium
GACCTCGCCCGTGAGCAGCCGGACCTGGATGCGATCGGCGAGTCGGCGGGCGTGATCCGCGCACGTCGGATCGACGCGCATCACTAGCCAGCGTGTTCCGAGATCGAGGCCGAGCCAGTAGCGGGGACGGAGCCAGCGATGGATCGAGAGCGCGATCGCGACTGCAAGCGTGACCAGGCCGTACACCGCGATGTCCTGCGCGATCCACACCACGGAGAGCGCTGCGAGAATTCCTGCGCCGGGACTCCACCGCTTCTCGAGCCAGGTCACGTCGCGCAGCTCGTGAATCGTGGTCGCGATGTTCTCCGGCTCGACCCCACGGCGGGCGCGCCACGTCAGCGTGTCCATGTTGACGTCCAGGGACGCGGGGCGCTGGTACGCCTGGCCCCGGATCACGATCCCCCCGCTCATCCCGCTCAGCTCCCACAGGATAGCGAGTTCTCACCAGCTAGTAAATCGCGTCGTGATCGCCGACGGTGACGCCGATGTTCGTCGGTATCGATTTCGGCACCACCAACTCCGCCGTCGGGATTGCCTCGGCGAGCGGTGATGTCCACCTGGTCCCTCTCCCCGCAGCTGGCGGCACCCAGAGCCACTGGCGGACCGTCCTGTTCTTCGAGCCCGGCGGCAGGCTCACCGCCGGCGCCCCGGCGATCGCTCGGTACATCGAGACCGGCGGCGACGGCCGGCTCGTGCAATCGGTCAAGTCGCACCTCGCGAGTGCATCGTTCACGAAGACCTCGATCATGGGTAAGCGGTGGACGCTCGAGGACATGATCGCGGCATACCTGAGGCAGATCCGCGCCGCGTCACCGGTCGAGCTCGGGTCGCGCTGCGTGGTCGGTCGGCCGGTGCGGTACTGGGGCGCCGACGACGCGGAAGATGACGAGCGCGCACTGTCGCGAATGCGGACGGCGCTGGGCGCGGCTGGCTTCGACGAGGTCGTCTTCGAGTACGAACCGGTCGGAGCGGCGGCGCGGTATGCGGCGAGACTCACGAAGGACGAGCTGATCGTCGTCGCGGATTTCGGTGGCGGTACGACCGACTTCTCGGTCATTCGTGTCGGGCCGACCGACCCGGGCACCGTGCTGGCGAACGGCGGAATCGGGATCTCGGGCGATGCCTTCGATGCACGCGTCATCGACGCGGTCGTCGCACCGGCGCTCGGGCGCGGTTCACGCTATCGCGACGAGCTCGGCGGCGAGGCGCCGATCCCGGCGTGGCTCTACGGCAAGCTGAGGCGCTGGCACTACCTGTCGTTTCTCAAGGAGGAGACGACCGTGCGGTTGCTCAAGCGGATCGAGTACGGCGCCCTGGAACCCGTTCTGTTCGAGCGGCTCGTGCGCACCATCGACGAGGATCTCGGCCTGGTCCTTCACCGCGCCGTCGAGGGCGCGAAGGTCCGGCTGTCCGCGCGCGACGTCGACTCGGTCGATTTCGACGCGATCGATCTCGACATGCCGGTGACCCGCGCTGGATTCGACACGTGGATCGCCGAGGATCTCACTGCGATCGATGGCGTGCTCGAGGACGTGCTCGCGCGCTCCGGCGTCGAGGCCAAGGCGATCGATCGCGTGTTCGCGACCGGTGGCAGCTCGCTCGTGCCGGCCGTCCGAGCCCGGCTCGCAGCGCGGTTCGGTGCGGACAGGCTCGTCGGCGGGGAAGAGCTGACCAGCGTCGCGTGGGGCCTCGCGGCGCGAGCGCGGCAGGTGTTCGGATGATCCCTCGCCGATGACCCGGGCGACCTGCTACAAGAGTCCGATGCGCGTTGCCGTCGCTGTGCTCTTGCTCACTGCCTGCGGGGGGGACGAAGGTCCCGAGCCGTTCACCGATACCGGTGGAACCCTGGAGATCCCAGGCTGCGGTTACAGCCTGACCACGCGGCTCGATGCGGAGCCGCCGCGCGTCGCCAAGAAGTACCTGGGGCCCGACCCGACACCGCGCCTGGTTCACCTCGGCCTGGCGTCGGATCCCAGGACCTCGATGGTCGTCCAGTGGCGAACGGTCGATGAGACGACAACCACCACGACGGTTCGCT
>JACCQV010000323.1 GCA_013813945.1 Deltaproteobacteria bacterium
GGGTTGGGCATGTTCAGGTCACCGACTGTGCGACGACCGGCTCACGCACCTGCGCGGTTCCGATCTGGCCTGCGAGCGAGACGACGGCACCGACGACGATCACGCCGGGCAACTCCGTAGCGAACGCCGCATCTGCGAGCGTGGCGAGATCGCCGATCCACGTGATGCTGCCGGGGTGGGAAGCACCGTGGACGATGGCGGTGGGTGTCGTGGGCGACCAGCCACGCGCGATGAGGCGGGCCGCGATCGCCCCGCGGGTGCGCACCCCCATCAACACGACGAGCGTGAGTGAACCGGGGGTGATGCCGTCGAGGATCGGCGCGTACGCCTCCTCGGCATGTCCCGACACCACGGCGAACCCCGCGGCGAGGCCGCGGTGCGTGACCGGAATCCCGGCGAGCGCTGGTGCCGCGAGCGCGGAGCTCACACCCGGAACAATCTCGTAGGCGACACCGGCGGCCTCGAGCGCGAGTGCTTCCTCGCCGCCGCGGCCGAGGACGAACGGGTCGCCGCACTTGAGGCGAACGACGCGCTGGCCGCGCCTGGCTGCACGGATCAGGAGGCTGTGGATGCCCTCTTGATCGATCGAGTGCCGGCCCGCGCGCTTGCCGACGTAGAACCGCTGGGCCTTGGGCGCGAGCTCGAGCAGATCGCTCTGGACGAGCGCGTCGTTGAGAACGAGATCCGCATCGCGCAGCCGGCGCAGGGCGCGCAAGGTCAACAGCTCCGGGTCTCCGGGACCCGCACCGACGAGAGAGACGAAGCCGGTCATGCGGACCTTCCGTTCGAGTAGAGGCGCTCGATCGCACGCAAGAGGAGGGGGCGGCGTTCCGCCATCGGCACACCGGCGCGCTTCCAGGCGACGCGCTCGGCCTTCGCGACCTCGATCCAGCGCTCGAGCTCGTCCGGGAGGATCGCGTCCAGTGCCTCGCGCAGCAGGCCGGCGAGGGCAGGAGCAACACCTCGCGTGGAGATCGCGATCTCCACCGCTGGCGCATCAGGTGGTCCCCGCCGCACGACGCCGCCGAGATACGCGGTGGCGGATGCGGTGTCGTCGACCGCGTTCACGAACAGACCACGCGCCGTTGCGGCGGCAGCGACCTCACGATTGACGTCGGGGGGCGCGGCGGCGACGACCCAGCGCGCGCCGTCGAGATCACTCGCGGTGAACTCGCGCTCCACGAGGGAGACCTTCGTGCGCGCCCTGATCTCCTCGGTGATCTGCGGCGCCACGACGGTCACCACGGCGCCGGCGATCAGCAAGCCCTCGAGCTTGCCGGCTGCAACGGGGCCCCCTCCGACGACGACGACACGTAGACCCTCGAGCTTGAGGAACGCGGGATACAGCGCGGTCATCCGCCCTCGCCGTCGGGCGGGGCTACATGCAGCCCACACTCCGTCTTCGCAGCACCGCGCCAGCGGCCCGATCGCGGGTCTTCGCCCGGCGCGACGGGCGACGTGCACGGCTGGCACCCGATCGACGGATACCCCTGCGCGTGGAGGGCGTTGGTCGGAACGTCGTTCGCGTAGATGTGCGCCCAGACGTCGTCGTGGGTCCACGCGACGAGCGGGTTGATCTTGACGAGGCCGAACTTGCGATCGTCCTCGACGATCTGCGCATTCGCGCGCTCGGGCGTCTGGTCGCGACGGATCGCGGTGATCCACGCAGTGAACCCGGAGAGCGCGTTCTTCAGCGGGCGGATCTTGCGGAGATCGCAGCAACGGTCCGGTTCGCGCTCCCACAGTGCCGCGCCGTGCACGAGCGCCTGGGCGTCGATCGTCTGCTCCGGTCGTACAGCGCGGATCTGAATCCCGTACTTCTCCTCGAGTGCGCGCCACAGGGCGTAGGTCTCGGGGAACAGCACACCGGTATCGAGCGAGAAGATGTCGATCGGGAGCTTGTTGCGCGCGATCAGGTCGATGATCACGCAGCACTCCGCGCCGAGCGCGGCCGCGAACGTCAGCTTCGGGCTGTACTCGCTGCTCGCCCAGCGCAGGATCTCGGCCGCCGTCTGTCCCTCGAGCTGGTGCGCAGCATCCGCCATAACGGATACATTTCTACACTGCTGGCGGATGACAAGTCAACGATGGCGGAGGCGCCCAGAATGCCGTGGCATTACCGACGCTTGAGCTCGTTGATCGCGTCCTTGGCACGCCCGCGGTCAGGGTCATTCTTCGGCGCGAGGTCGAGGAACTTCTGAAAGTTCTCGATCGCCAGCCGGTACTTCTTCTTCGCGGCGTAGACCGCGCCGAGGTGGAGGTAGTTGACCGCGTTGCGGTTGTCCTTCCGGATGCCCTGGATCAAGAACGTCTCGGCCTCGTCGAACTGCTTGCGCTCCACGAGCAGGAGCCCGAGCTTCGCGATCGCTTTCGGAAACGGCGGATCGAGCTCGACTGCCTTGCGATACGCATTGATCGCTTCGTCGAAGCGCTCCTGCAGCCGGTAGATCTCGCCGTACGCGTACCAGAACACGGACTCGTTCGGCGACTTCTGAACCGCCTTGGAGAGCGCGACCTCGGCGTCCGCTTGCTTGCCCTGCTTGTTGAGCAGGATGCCGAGCTCGAAGTACGCGCGGCCGTTGTTCCTGTCGAGCTCCAGCGCCTTGTCGAGGTACTGGCGCGACTCGTCGAGCTCGTTCTGATCGCGCAGCGCCATCCCGAGCAGGACGTGCGCTTCGGCGTCGTCGGGCGCGCTCTTGAGCGCGGCGCGGAACTCGAGGGCCGCCTCGTTGATCTCGCCGAGCTTGTGCAGGGCCGTACCGAGCGCCATGTGAAACGTCGCGTTCTTCGGATCGAGCTGCGTCGCCTTGCGGAGTGCGTCGACGCCTTCTTGATTCTTCTCGAGGATCATCAGCGCGCGTCCGCGCTTCTCGTAGCCGACCGGATCGTCCTCGTTGAGCGAGATCAGCTGGTCGGCGACCTCGAGGGCCTCCTGACCCTTGTTGCCGACAAGTAGCGTCTCCGCGTAGAGGCCATAGCCCTGCGGATCGGTCGCCTTCTTGTCGTAGTACTCCTTCGCGACGTCCTGGGCGCGACTCGCGCGGCCGGCGTGGATCAGGAAGTCGACACGCTCCTCGAGGATGTCGAACTCGGAGTCGGCCTCGAACGCCGCGGCGTATGCCTCGTCTGCGGAGTCGGTATCGCCGGACTCTGCGTGGTCGCGCGCCTCGGCGAGCAGCGACCGCTTGTCGTTCTTCTTCTTCTTCTTGTCCTTGGCCGACTTCGTCGGTTTATCGGCCCCGCCGCATGCGGGTGCGGTGGCGAACAGAGCGCCAGCGACGCAGACCCCCAGCAGTCGTCGGAACATCCGGTCAAGGGTAGCTAAACCAACCGGGTTGCGCCACTTTGGCCTGCAGGCGTGCGTGGTGCGGCCTTGTGGCGCGCGACTGGACCTTGATCACATCGCGAGGCCGCCGTCGACGTCGATCGTGCGGCCGTTGAAGTAGTCGCACTCGAGCACGAACTTCACGGCGACCCAGATGTCCTCGGGCAGGCCGATGCGGCCGACCGGGATGTTCGCGACCAGCGCGTCGCGCGCCTTCTGGTTCATGCCTTGGGTCATCGGTGTCTCGATCATGCCGGGCGCAACCGCGCCGACCCGAACGCCGAACGCTGCGAATTCGCGCGACCAGGTGACGGTGTTCGCCGCCAGCGCTGCCTTCGCCGAGACGTAGTTCGACTGGCCGCGATTACCGTGGCGCGCGATCGACGACATGTTGACGATGACGCCCGGCTTCTGCTCGGTCGCGACCATCTTCGCGACGGTGTCGCGCACCATCATGGTGGCGCCGGTCAGGTTGACGCCGAGGACGGCGTCCCACTTGTCCTTCGTCAGCTTCGTGATCTCGCCGGTCGTCTTGTCCTTCTTGACGAGCAGACCGTCGCGCAAGATTCCCGCGTTGTTGATCAGGCCGTTGAGGCCACCCATCGCGCCGTGCGCCCAGTCGACGAACGCGCCGACCTCGGCTTCATTGCCGACGTCGAGCTTGCGGGTGTGGACCCTGCCGGGCAGGCCCTTGGTCGACTCCGCGAGCTGCGCGAGGCCTTCCTCGAGCACATCACAGGCGGCGACCTGAGCACCGGCCTCGGCGAGGCGGCGAGCGAAGTGCGCGCCCATTCCCTGGGCGGCACCGGTGACGATGATCTTCAGAGCTGACAGCTGCATCGTCGCCGTATACCACAATTGTGCATCGCAGCAAATATGCTGCGATGCACAATAGAGGCTGCGACCGTGCTCAGAGTGGCGAGACGGCAGGCGTCGACGCCGCGGACGCCGTGCCCGTGCCCGTGGAGTTGGTCGCGGTGACCGTGAAGGTGTAGCTGCTCATGTTGCTGAGGCCGGTCAGTGTGATCGGTGACGAGGCGCCGGACCCGCTGCCGGAAGGAGCACCGGTCACGGTGTAGCTCGAGATCGCGGAGCCGCCGTTGTTTGCCGGTGCGGTGAACGACACGACGATCTCGCCAGCGTTCGCGTTGGCGGCGGCGGTGACACCGGTCGGAGCACCGGGCACGGTCGCAGTCAACGTGCACACGTTGGGCATCGCGTTCGTGCACGAGTAGCCAGCCTCGATCATCGAGCAATTCGCAGCGCAGCCGTCCCCACCCGTCGGCGTCGGATTGCCGCCGTCGTCGCAGGCCTCGGTACCAGCTCTGATCCCGTCGCCGCAATCGGTCGTGCACACGCTCGGCAGCGACGCGTTGTTACACGTGAAGCCCGCTTCGATCGCACAGCTGTTGCTGCAACCGTCACCGCTCATGGTGTTGCTGTCGTCGCAGGCCTCGGTCCCGTTGAGGGCACCGTTGCCGCACGCGGGAGCCGGGCCGCAGTCTGCAGAACAGTTACTCGCGGTCTCGCTGCCGGCGTTGCAGGTCCCGTTGCCGCAGAACGGTCCGATGGTGACGGCGACCACGCAGCTCGAGGAGCACGACAGGCAGCTCGAGTTATAGGCGGCGGTACAGGTGGTCCCGTTCATGGCGCCCTGGTCGCAGGTCTCCTGACCGCCGGGTCCGTTGACCATCGAGTCGCCGCAGTACGGGCCTGTGTTCCGCGTGGCGGACGCGCATGTGCTGGTGCAGATCGAGCACGTCGCCGTCGACGGGTTCGCCAGCTGCCATGGACACGAGCTCTCCGTGATCGAGTTCCCGTCGTCGCACGTCTCGGGCCCGGTCGGCGCGCCGCCGTCGCCGCAATATGGGCCCGTGGCCGATGACGGTGCGCAGGTGTTCGAGCACACGGTGCAGCTGGCCGAGCCGTACGGGCAGCTCGTCGCTCCGTTCGCGGATCCGAAGTCACACGTCTCGGGGCTCGCGCCGGTCGTACGCAGGATGCCGTCTCCGCAGGTCGCGGTGACACATCCAGGCAAGCACGGTCCGGAGAACACGGACGATGTCGGATTGTTCGCGCTGCTGACGTCGCACTCCTCGACACCCGTCTGGGGCAGGCCATCACCGCAAACATTGACCTGGCACGTCGCGGTGCACGCACCGGTGTTGCTGTTCAACGCACCAAGATCGCAGGTCTCGCCCGGATCGACGTTGCCGTTGCCGCAGCGCTGCAGCAGACAGCTGAGGGGACCGCCCGGTGGCGTGCACGGGTACGACACCGACATGAACGTGCCCGGAGAACCGTCGCACTCCTCGCCGATCGCAGCTTGCACGATGTTGTCGCCGCAGCGCTCGAACAGGCAGGTCGCGGAGCAGCCATCGTTACCCGCGGGTGCCACAGCCGGCGGGCCTGCCGATGACGGGTCGTTGTCGCACTGCTCGTTCGCGTTGCGGTTGACCTTCTGATCACCGCAGCGCGACGGCGTGCAGTCCGCGTTGCACGAGCCTGGCGTCAGGGTCGAATCGCAGGGCTCGCCGTTGTTGAGGATGCCATCGCCGCAGAACTCGATCTTGCAGCCGAGCGGAGAGTCGCCGCCCGAGCAACCGTCGCCGCTGTTCGAGGCTGGGTTCGAGGTGCCAACCGCTACGAAGTCGTCGTCGCACTGCTCGCCTGGTTCGATGATCTGGTTACCGCAGCGGGCGAGCTTGCAGGCGGCGGTGCACGCGTACGTGATGGTGTTGATCACGGCGCCTGCCCCGTCGCACTCCTCGACGCCCATCTCGACGACGTTGTCGCCGCAGAATGCATTCCGGCAGTTCACGCATGAATCGGTATTGACCGTGTTCAGGTCCTCGCACTGTTCAGTCGGCGGATTGACGATGCCATTGCCACAGCTCGCGAGCGTGCAGCTGTTCGAGCAGCCATCCGTCGCGACGGTGTTGCCGTCGTCGCAGACCTCGATCCGCGAGGGCCCGATCGTGTTGTGGAAGCTGTCCGTGCAGAAGTTGAGTCGACACGCCGCGGTGCAGTCACGGTTGTTGGCATTCAGGCTCACACCGGTCGGTGTGATGTCGTCGCACTGCTCGCCAAAGGTCGTGTTGACCTTGCCGTCGCCGCAGATGCGCGTCGTGCAATCAATGTTGCAGTCTGCCGTCTCGCCACCGTTGCCGAAACCATCGCCATCGCACGCCTCGCCGACATCGATGAAGCCATCGCCGCAGTCTTCGAGCTCGCAGATCGCAGAGCAGCCGTCGCCACCGACGGGTGGCATCTGACCGTCATCGCATCCCTCGCCCGGATCGAGCGTTCCGTTACCGCAGCCCTCGGAGCGGCACGTGCTCGAACACTGGTCGCCGTTCATCACGTTGCCGTCGTCGCACTGCTCGACGGTCATCCGGATGAAGGCATCGCCGCAGATCGCGTTCAGGCACAAGCCGACGCAGGCGTCGGTGTTGTCGCTGTTGCCGTCGTCGCACTGCTCGCCGGGATCGAGGATGCCATTCCCACAGCCTTCGACCCGGCAGGTGTTGGAGCAGCTATCGCCGTTCATCAAGTTGCCGTCATCGCAGGCTTCGACGCCCGCGCGGACCTTGCCGTCTCCGCAGACCGCGTTGACGCACGCGACGCAGGCGTCCGTCTCCGTCGCGTTGCCGTCGTCGCACTGCTCACCTGGATCGATTGTCGAGTTGCCGCAGCTTGCGAGCGCACATGCGTTGGAGCAGCCATCGATGTTGTTCGTGTTGCCGTCGTCGCACGCCTCGGTTCCCGGCAGCTGGGAGTCGACCTTGCCGTCGCCGCACACGTTGAGCATGCAGATTCCGGTGCAGTTGCGCGTGTCGCCGTTCATACCGACGCCGTTGTCGCATTGCTCGCCGGAGGTCTGGTTGACCTTGCCGTCGCCGCAGCTGCGGGTCGTGCAGTCGATGTTGCAGGTCGCGGTCTCGACCGGGGCTCCCGTCGTGCCGGCGTCACACATCTCATCAGTAGCATCGACGACGCCGTCGCCGCAGACAGCCACCTTGCAGGTGTTGAGGCAGGTGTCGTTGTTGTCGTTGTCGCCGTCGTCACACTGCTCGCCGGGATCGACGAAGCCGTAGCCGCAGCCCTCACCGGACCGGCAGTCGGAGTTGCAGCCGTCGCCGCTCGTCATGTTGCTGTCGTCGCAGACCTCGCCGACCTGGAAGTCGACGATTCCGTTCCCGCAGATCTCGCGAGACATGCACGGCTCGGGAGACGTCATGCCGTTGACCTCGACGGGCGTGCC
>JACCQV010000327.1 GCA_013813945.1 Deltaproteobacteria bacterium
GCTCGCTATGGAGCAGCGTGGTCTGGACTCGCTCCGGACGGCCGCGGCTGACGCCGAGGCCGGAGCCGGTATCCGCCTCGACGTGGTCCATTTCGCGCCACCGGTAACGGCACCCGGCAAGATCGTCGCGATCGGCGTCAACTACCGCGCGCACGCCGAGGAGACGGCTTCGGTCCCTTCAACGTCGCCTCTGATGTTCGCCAAGTTCCCGACGTCCATCATCGGCCACCGAGCGCCGATCAGGTGGGACCCCCGGCTGACCGGGCAGGTGGACTACGAGGCCGAGCTCGGCGTCGTGATCGGCCGGCGGGCGCGTCGCGTGTCCCCTGAGGCCGCTCTATCCTACGTCTTCGGCTACACGTGCATCAACGATGTCTCGGCGCGGGACCTTCAGGCCCGTGACGGGCAGTGGGTCCGCGCGAAGAGCCTGGACACGTTCTGTCCGATGGGTCCCGTCGTCGTCACTGCCGACGAGATCCCCGATCCTCAGGCCCTGGACATCGCCTGTTATCTCAACGGAGACCAGGTTCAGCACGCCTCAACGGGTGACATGCTGTTCACGGTGGCGGCGCTGATCGCTGCCTGCTCCGAGGCGTTCACACTCGAGCCGGGTGACATCATTGCCACCGGGACGCCTTCCGGAATCGGCGCCGCGCGTACGCCTCAGCGCTTCCTCGGAGTGGGCGACGAGGTGGTGGTCGAGATCGACGGCGTCGGCCGACTCCAGAACACGTGCGTGCCAGATCCGATGGCATAGCAAGAGCCGTTGCGATCCACCTTCATTGGGAGACCACGCTGTGGCCACGCATCGAGAACTGTTCGACCTCACCGGCCGTCTCGCAATCGTGACCGGCGCCGGGGGCGCCCTCGGCCATGCGGTGTCAATCGGGCTGGCCGAGGCCGGCGCGGACCTTGCCTTGTTCGACATCACAGATACGGGCCTTGAGCACACCCGTCGCGCGGTGGCGGCGCTCGGCCGGCAATGCGTGGCAGTGCTTTGCAATGTCGGCGTTGAGGACGATGTCGACCGCGCCTTCACGGTCGTGGACGAGACCGTGGGACGCGTGGACATCCTCGTCAACAACGCCGCCACGGCGGTCGAGCGACACCGGCCCGAAGCGTTCCCGCTCGACGCCTGGGAGCGCGCTCTCCGCGTTGACCTTACCGGCTACTTCCTCTGCGCACGGGCAGCCGGTCGCCGAATGATCGCGCAGGGAGATGGCGGAAGCGTCGTGAACGTGAGCTCCATCGCCGGGGCAACCGGGCTCGGACGCGGAAACTTCGCCTACAGCGTCGCAAAGGGTGGCATCAACCAGCTGACTCGCGAACTCGCCATCGAGTGGGCGGGCCACGGGATCCGCGTGAACGCGATTCTGCCAGCCCAGTTCCGAAACGCTGGATGGGCGGCGGTCGAGACCGATCCGTCGCCCGCGAGCAGCAGCCTTCTTCAGCGAATTACCGACGGGATCCCCCTTGGCCGACTCGGCGAGCCGCGGGAGATCGTGGGCCCGGTGGTCTTCCTGGCGGCAGACGCCTCATCGATGGTGACGGGCGCCCTGCTGCCAGTTGACGGCGGGAACCTCGCCCTCAATGCCGGTGGCAGCGTTCGCTGGCCCGATGAACCAACCTGACATCCCGAGGTTTAGAGACCGTGGAGAACTTGCATCAATGGCGAACGTGCGGGCAGTCGTGGTGACGACATGCCAGACACAGAGCATCGGCTATGCAACGGACGATATGATCGCGCAACTTACTAGGAACCGAGAGAAGGGCGTCGGAGGACTGAGGTGACGATCATTGGTCGAGCGGAGCGCGCAGTCGGCGACCTAGCGCCCGCTGTCAGCGCAGACGTGCCGCCTCTCGATCTCGGCCTGCGCAGCCACAAACAGGCCGTATACGAGCGGCTGCGCGACATGATCATCACGTTCGAGCTAGCGCCCGGTACGCGGCTGGTCGAGACCGAGGTCGCCGCCCGCTTCGGTGTGTCCAAGACGCCCGTTCGCGAGGCCCTCCTGCTGCTCGAGTCCGACCGGCTCGTCGAGGTGGCCCCCTACCGTGGCGCTACGGTGCGCTGGCTTTCGGACAACGAGCTTCTGGAACAGGGCTTCCTCGTGGACGCTTTGGAGATGCCCGCCTACCCTGTCGTCGTCGAGCGGATCACCGACGCGGAGCTGGCGGCGATCGGGCTCGTCGCGGAGGAGCTGCGTCAGGCGCGACAGGATCGCGATGGGCTGCGGTTCGGCAAACTCGCCAGCCAGATCCACTCGATGTTGTTCGCGTGCGTCAGGTTTCCGCGGCTCAACCAGATGATCCAGATGACGCTGGGGCCGGTCGGCATGCGCCATGACATGGCCCTCGTGTATCCCTATCCGGACGCGTGGGATGCCCTCCTCGACATGGCGCTCGCGCGAGTCGACGCGGTCCGCCAGCGAGACGCGGCGCTCGCAGCGCACGTGGTTCGAGAACACCGGGAGAATATGCGCCGCATGGTGGCCCCGCGGATCGCCAAGCCCGACGTTCCGGGCTACTGGCGAAACGACTGAGAGCCCAGGCGTTCGTCTGCCCATCTCTGCCCGAACCGGGCACCGCGCCAGTCCTGTTGCCGTGTCGGTTCGGACTGCAGGAGGCGGGCCAGAAGTGACCTTCGCGACACCCCTCCCGTTCTGGCTCAGCATGACCGTCCGTGAGAGTGGCATGGGTGAGAGTGGCGTGGTCGACCGGGTCGGTCACCCGCCGAACGCGACGGCGGCTGGACCCGTCACCCCTGGCCTGAATCGGAACAGCCTCCCCGCCAGGGGCTGAGACGCCCGATCTGCATCGGAGAGGCCGTGCGGTGACGTAGTGATGTAGAGATCCCCGAGGTCGCTGCCCCCAAAGGCACAACTGGTCGCATTCGCGCATGGGACGCCCACAATGGTGTCGAGACGGCCGTCCGGCGTGTACCGGTGAACCCCACCACCACCCCACATGGCGACCCAGAGAGCGCCGTCGTCGTCGAGCGTCATCCCATCAGGGATGCCCGATGCGGTCGGCACCGGAACGGCCGGGCGTCTGTTCCCGATCGCGCCCGAAGCCGGGTCCGCGTCAAAGGCATCTACGCGCTGCAGCGCGGAGTCGATGTAGTACATCGTCCTCCCGTCCTGCGTCCAGGCAAGGCCGTTGGAGACGCTGACGTCACGCAGGATCTCGGTGACCTGCCCGTCGATGTCCAGGCAGTACAGACACCCGGCACCCGGCCGTCCGTCGTAGGCCATGGAACCGGCCCAGAAGCGCCCCGCGGGATCGCACTTGCCGTCGTTCATCCGAACGGGCCCCAGGGGCGGCTCCGGCTGTGCGATGCCATACACGCGACGCATCGAGCCGTCGGCTGCCTGGAGCCAGAAGCCATCGCCGAGGGCCAGCGCGAGGCCACCGCCGGCGCGGGGAACGACGGCGCACACCGGCTGGTCGAAGGCTTCGATCGCGTCGGATCCGTCCGCGCTG
>JACCQV010000333.1 GCA_013813945.1 Deltaproteobacteria bacterium
CGATCGGCCTCGGTCCCCGGGTGCTGCGCGCCGAGACCGCGCCGGTGATCGCAGTCGCCCTCGTGCGCGCTGCGACGCGCAGCTGAGTGCTTGCAGCGGGTTGCCGCCCGGGGTTTGATGCGCCGATGAGAATCTTGATCGTCGTCGCGCTCGTCGCCGCATGCGGTGCAACGCCGGAACGCACGGTGTGCCCGCAATGTCCTGCGACCGTTGTCGCGACAGCGGCGGCGAAGGAACCCGCAGCGTCGCCGCCAACGGGCGCGACCGAGGTTGCCGGCGCCGTCATGGCAGATCTTCAGACGGGTGATGCGGCGCGCCTGCACGCCCGCTTCGATGCTCAGATGAAGACACTGGTCCCGCTCGAGCGGCTTCGCATCATGCTCACGGAGCTCCCGAAGGCCCGCGGTCGCGTCACTGGCATCGAGCCGATCAAGGTGTCGGCCCGCGAGGGCTCGTTCAAGCTCATCACCGAGCAGGGCGCCTGGCAGATGGATCTCGCCCTCGATGAGTCTGGTCAGATTTCGGGCCTCCTGCTCAAGGAACCACCCTCGGCCGCACCGCCCGTCGCGCGCGCCGCGGTGATCAGCTTGCCGTTCCGCGGCACCTGGAAGGTGTTCTGGGGCGGCGATACGGCCGACCTCAACTATCACGTCGCCACGGCGAACCAGCGTCGCGCAGCCGACCTCATCATCGTCGGTGTCGATGGCAAGAGCCACACGGGCGACGGCAGCCGTAACCAGGACTATCTCGCCTACGGCAAGGACATCCTCGCCGTCTCCGCGGGTCGAGTGGTCGTGGTCGTCGACGGTGTGCCGGACAACAAGCCCGGCGAGATGAACGCGATGATGGCGACCGGTAACACCGTCGTCATCGAACACGCGCCCGGCCTCTACTCGATGACCGCTCACTTCATCCCCGGCAGCATCAAGGTCAAGATCGGCCAGAAGGTCCGCGCCGGCCAGCTCCTCGGCAAGTGCGGCAACAGTGGCAACTCGAGCGAGCCGCACATCCACTTCCAGCTCCAGGACGGCGCTTCCCTGACGTCCAGTTTCGGCATCGAGCCAGTGTTCTCTGCCGCCGAGGTCACGCGCGATGGCACCACCACGCGGCAGACCGAGTACACGTGGCGCAAGGGCGACCTGGTTTCGTCGCCCACAATGTCGCGAGTTTGGGACGCTCCCCGCCCAAAGGGGGATTAGCCGATCCGGACGCGAATCACGCGTCGAACAAGGCCATCAG
The DNA here is from genome assembly GCA_013813945.1 of Deltaproteobacteria bacterium. Taxonomy (GTDB): domain Bacteria; phylum Myxococcota_A; class Polyangia; order Haliangiales; family Haliangiaceae; genus JABFXX01. Next base: position 1,240 of record JACCQV010000333.1, read on the forward strand.
CGCTCGAGCCGCATCCTGATCGAGCCCATTGAGCGGACTGACGCGCACGAAGCGTGACGCGAGCGACCCCATGTCGTGGAAGTCGTCGATGATCGCGATCTGCTCGAGGCTGCGATCGTGCTCGTTCATCCAGGCCTCGATCTCGCGCCAGCGTGGACCGTGGATCTCCGGGGTCACATCGATCACGGCTGCGTCGATTCCAGCAGCGAGGAGCTCGCTGCGAAGGAGGCCGAGCTCGCGACCGCGCCTCCAGTCCGACGAGACGACGATCTCGGCCTTGATCACGCGGAGGACCTCGCAGAGTCGGAGCGCCAGCTCGGGCTCGATCCAGCTGCGCAGGCCGAACGATTCACCGGGGTGATAGCCGGTGCGGTTGAGCACCCCGTCGATGTCGAGGAACAACACCCGCACGGGAGGTCAGCGACCGACGATGAACATCCACTCGATGAGCACCGCGAGGTCGAGCTCGCCGCCGTCGCTTCCCGACACGCCACCCGGGCAGCCCGTACCGCGGCACGCCACCATCAGGTCATCGCGCGGTGCAGCCGTGAACCGCACGCCGAACTGCCAGCCGAGGCGCGTCGGCACGATCCGGTTGTCGAGCTCGAGGCCGAAGCCGAGATGCAGCTCGCGCTGGCGGTCCGCGCCCGACGGAGACTTGGTGTTCGCATCGATGTGCCACTGGCCGCGGCGGATGCCGGCACCGACCTCGGCGTAGGCGCCGATGCCGGCGGCACAGCCGAAGTGAACGAAGCAGTGGTTGGTGCGGCGCAGCAGGTCGGCGCGGAGGTTGACGCCGAACCGGTGCATACCGCCGCCGCCGACGACGTCGGGCTCCATGAACGAGAGGAGCGCGTAGTCGGCCTCGATGACGAACCGGCCGAACGGGATGCCGACGCCGATCATCGGGCCGACCTGGTGCTGGAGCGGAGCACCCTGGTCTGCGAGCGCGATGGTCATCCCGAGGCGAGCGGTCGGCCCGGCGTGCGCGGTCGCGGTGGCGGTGAGGAGGGCGGCGAGGATCGTGACGGCGCGCATGCACCGAGGCTATCGAACCGTGTCCAGGGATCCAGCGAAATCGCGGGGCCCGACGGAGTTTGCCTACTTCGCCTTGAGTGAGAGGCACATCTTCTGGACGAGCGGGAGCAGCTTGGCTTTGACGTTCTCCCCCTTCTTCATCGGGTAGACGCGCGCGTTGCACGTCAGGGCGCCCTCGCCGACGTAGCGCTGGGCGTAGACGACGTAGTCCTCCTTGCCCTTGTATGCGCTGTTCTCGAAGGCGGCGATGTGGCCATCGGCGGTCTGCTCCTGATGGACGGGAGTCTCCTTCTCCGACTTGAGCCGGTCCCCGAGGTTCTCCTTCTTGTCGGTCCAACCGACGGAGATGCTCGGGGCAAAGACGTAGAGCTCGTCGCCGCGCTTGGCCTTGTACTGGTACTCGTCGGAGTAGGTGTCGCTGCCTTTGACCATCCCCTTGGGGATCTCGATCGAGTACGTGTGCCCCTTGAAGGTGCCCTCGATCGTCTCGAGCGGCTGCTCTTGCCAGTGAGTGGGTCCGCCACCGCCACAACCAACGACGGACGCGACCAGGAGTGCTGCGAGGAAGGTGCGCATGATGCGCGCAGCTTACGTCGGTTCGCGGCGTGCCGGGAGCAAAGCCGTGGGCCGGCTTCGCTCGTCCTCACGGACGATGAACCTGCGCCGTCCGGCGTCGTTCCACCACGAGCTCCAGCGAGCTGCCGCCGCGTCGCGTTCACGGCGCGGAAGATCATGGTGGTAGCCGAAGTACTCGCCGGTGAGGCGGCGCAGATCGTGGATCGCGGCCTCACGGATCGCGTCTTCCTTGTGCGCGAGACCCTCGATCAACCATTCGATGCGATGGCGTGTGCGGGCCGAGTCGTACCACTTGCGCCACTTGCGCTCGCTGGCTCCGAAGTCCTGCGCGGTCAGCGAGACCAGGGCGCGACGAGCATGATCGCCCGCGCGATCGTTGCGCTCGATGACGCCGATCAGATCGGGGATCGCGTTGATGTCGCCGAGATCGACGATCGCGGACGCCGCGGCCCCGACGACCTCGGGGTCCGAGGAGTGCACGGCCCGACGTGCCCGCACCAGCGCCGTCGCGAGCTCGCTGACCGGATAGCCGGCGAGCGCCTCGATCGCGCATGCGCGGACGCCGAAGTCCTGATCGAACAGGCGTTCGGCGAGCGCGAAGACTGCCGTGCGTGGCCGCAGCTCCGCGGTGCAGACCGTCGCGTAGAACCGAACGTCGCGCTGTGGAGCCGCCATCTTCTCGATCAGGAGCTCGGACGCGACCGAGCCGAGCCGGATCACGAGCTCGAGCAGGCCGCCGTACTGTGCGGCGCGCAGCGCACGCCCCGAGACCGAGAACCGATCAACGTGCAGCTTGCCTGGGAACCTCCGGCCGAGCTCGACCAGGGACTCGGGCGCGCGCTCGACTGCCTCGGCGAGTGAATCTTCGGTGTGGCCCTCGGCCGCGCTCTCGATCTCGTCGATGACGACCTCGATCGGGCGCGGCGGATCGGTCGTGATCGCGACTTCCATGCCTTCGTCGAAGCCTGGGACCGACGGTGGTTCCGCGGGGGCCGACCATGGGCCGCCCGGGCGAGCGACCCGCTTGGTGTCGACCATCTCCGACTCGATCTCGACGAGCGGAGCAGCACTCGGAGCGCGATAGCCAGCGGACTTGTGCTTGACGATCAGTCGTCCGAGCGCCTCGGAGACGGCGTTCGCCAGCGGCAACAGCTCGGTGACGTCCGAGAGCCGGAGGTCACTGTGGACGCGGTGCGCGACGACGAGCGCCACGACCCGTTCGCGCAGCACGATCGGGAGCAACAGTGCCGACGGGGGCATCGTGCCGCCCATGCGAAGGATCATCGAGTCGATGCCTGGATCGCCCGAGATCAGAGGGCCGACGTGCGGCTGATGATTGCTGACGACCGCGCGGAACGCAGACACCGTGTCCAGCGGGATGAGGATGGTGTTGACCGCGGCGATGTCGAGACCGGGCTCGCCGAGCGCGACCCGACCGATCGCAGCGCCGCCCTGAACGGTCAGCAGACCCGCCCACCGCGCGCGCGAGCGAGCTGCGCGCAACATCGTCAGGAAGACGGAGTCGCGATCCTCGGAGGTCGCGAGCTGTTCGCGCGCGGCCACGATCGTCAGCGGCGTGTCGCGGCCCTCGGTCGCGATCGGTGCGGTGTCGGGTCGCTTGTTCTTGAGCGCACGCATGCTGCCGCTCGGCCTGCTCTCGCGGTTCGTTTCGATGACGACCCGCGGCACCCCGCCGCTCGGCGTGGCGACGAGCGCGACGCGTCCGAGGGCGCCTGCCGGTGCTCCGCCTGCAGGACGACGCATCGGGCCGAACACCGCACCTGGATCGGTGTCGCGCGCGCGAGCGGGCTGGACACCGACGAGGGTGCCGCGGCGATCGCGGGCAGCGGCCGAGGCCGAGGAGTCCGGCGTCAGCGCCTCTGCGGGGCTTCCGGGTGTGCCGACCGGTGCTGGCGGCAGGGGCGATGGGCGGGCGATCGGACCGGAGCGCTCGGGCGGCGTCTGCCACAGCTCGGGCGACGGTGGCTCGTCAGGCATCGGCGGAGGTGGCTGGCGGGGACCGGCCGCCATCTTCGAGGTCAGGTCGGCGAGCTCGGTCTTCTCCGTGATGTCGCCGCTGACCACGCCTGTCGGCGTGGCGTCATCGCGAACCACGGCGTCGACGATGATCGTCCGGGCGCGGCCGACCGGTGCCACGATGGCGTCGACGTCGAGCGAGCGCGCGAGCGTCGTGAACCGCGCGGGCGGATCGAGGCCGTACGCCGCGGCATAGACGAGGTGCCAGCGATACTCGGGTGTGATCAGCGGCTGGAGCGGACGATCGAGCTGATCGGCGAGGTCCTCGAGAGCGGTGATCTCGAGCGGCGAGCATACGAGAATCCGGCAGGTCTCGCCGTCGATCGCGAGCGGCACCGCACGGTACTGCTCGGCGACCTCGCGGGGGATCACCGCGATCGCGGCCTCCTCGATCTTGCTGCCCTCGGCGCGTCCCGCGGGCGGCAACCCGGAGGCGAGTGCGAGGTACTGCGTCAGCCGCTCCTCGGGCACGAGGTTCATCTCGAGCAAGATCGTGTCGAGGCTGCCGCCGTAGATGACCTGGCGCTGGAACGCCTTCTCCATACGCTTGACGCCGACGAGGCCGTCGCGCACCAGCAACGAGCTCAGACGAGAAGGCATGGTGTTGCCTCCTGGCGCCGCCTCATGCCCGGATCACGTAGGTGCCGGCGATCCAGTCCTGCAGGCCGCGCTTCTCGCTGTCAAAGCCCATCCACAGGAACCCGAGGAACAGCGTGGCAACGCCGGCGAGGTAGCCGGCGCAGCGCACCACACAGCGCCCGGGCGACGGCCGGTCGCCATACACATCGATGATCTTGATCTTGAGGAGACGCATGCCGAGCGTTCGCCCGAGGACGATCTGGAAGACCAGCAGATAGGTCATTCCGATCGCCAGCAGCATCACCATGCCCATCACGAGCGCGGGATCCGTCGCGAGAACCAGATCGATCCACATGTCGACGTCGAGCACCTTGAGGTTACTCGGCGGCAGGTGCACGCCTGCGATCTTGCTCGCGATCAGGGTGACGATCAGGGACGCGGGGATCACGATCGCGAGATCGATCATCGCTGCCGCGAGCCGCTTCCAGAAGCCGGCGACATGGACCTCAGGCGCTTCGCGACGCGACGGCCGCACGGGTGGGCCTGGTTCGACGGCAGGGCTGCCGGAGCCCTTCGGCCCTTCGGCCTGGTCCCGCAACAGGGCCGGCTCGCGCTCCGCCATCAATCAGTGATAACCCCCACCGGCATCGGAACGCAAATACGCGGCAGGGTTAGGGGAATGAGGCTAACTTCTTCCCCGATGAGACGCCTCCTCGGGGCCATCTGGATCTGCCTCGCGGTGGCGTGCGGCAAGACCGAGGACGCGCCGGTCCGGCGGCTGCCTCCCCCGCCTCCCCCGCCCCCACCGGCCGATGCGGCTCTGCCACCCCCGGATGCCTCGGAGCTCGCGCCGGTCGTGGTGCCGGTCACCGCTCCCGCGCGCCGGCTGTGGACGGACAAGCTCGAGGATGCCGAGACGTTCGAGGCCTATTCCAAGGAGCTCGGCGGGGAGCGGTTCTCCAAGTTCGTCATCGACCTCAAGTCCGACGCCATCTACTACTTCGACGTCGGGGTCTATCCGGTCCACAAGGACTTCATCTTCCAGGAGCTCTACAGGACGCCCAAGACAAGAGAAGCGGTCCGCGTGTTCGACAAGAACTACACGGCGAAGAAGACCGACTTCATGCTGTGCTACCTCGTCCATCACACGTCACAGGATCTGTGGACGTTCGCGTTCTGGGACGGCGACCTGGCGACCGCCGCGCACGTGACCCGAGCGTACAAGCGGATGAAGGAGACGTTCATCTTCGGCGCCAAGGTCAAGTACCGCCCGGACTCGCCGCACCAGGAGAAGGTCGCGAAGAAGCTCGTTGACGTGCCGTTCATCCTCAACGATCAGCTCTATCAGGC
>JACCQV010000382.1 GCA_013813945.1 Deltaproteobacteria bacterium
GTCGGGGCGTGCCTCACCGGTACGGGCGAGCTGGTCGAGGTCGTCGACAACGAGGTCACCGTGCGCGCAGCGGAGTCCGGCCGGGCGATCGCCGCGTTCCGCGTGCCGCACCAGGTCGTGTTCGTCGCCCCGCTGCGCGCTCCGGATGGCCGCGACGAGCTGATCGTGATCACGCACGCTGCCGACGCGCAGCAGCGCCGGTGGTCGCTGATCAGCTATCGGTTCGACACCGGCAAGATCGCCAAGAGCGAGCCGGCGCTCCTCTACCAGCTCACCAGCTCGAACGCCCGCTGGATCGGTGCGGATCTCGACGAGATCGAGCTGTACCTCGAGCTCTCGAGCCACGCCGATGCGATCGAGGTCGGAGGACTCCTCACCACCCGCCCCGCACAGGGGCCGTGGCGCGATGTCGTGGTCATTTCACCGGTCTCGGTGCCTCGCCGGTCGGGTAAGCCCACGTCACCCGAGGGTGGTGCCGACGCCGGAACCATGAATTCGACCTCACCGCCTGTGGATGCCGCAGGCTCGGAGTCGACCAAACCTTGAGCCTCCCGCCGGTGTCGGGGGCCGTACCCCTTTGCCACCACTGCTCTTTTTGGGCACAATCTAGCCACGTGTCGCGCTGCGCAGCTCGTATCGTTTGCGCTCGTCGGCCGCGGAGCGAGGCGTGAAGTTCCTCTGCGACCGCTGCAAGACGCGCTACTCGATCGGCGACGATCGCGTGCGCGGCAAGATCCTGAAGATCCGCTGTAAAAACTGCGCCAACGTCATCACCGTTCGCGAGGGGATGACGGACGTCGAGGTCGCGGACGGCGGGGAGCGGCCCAAGGCGACGACGATGTCGCAGTCGCTCGCGGGCGCGGCGCCCGCTAACGGTGCGCTCGGTGCCGCCTTCGCGTCCGCCCTGACGACGAAGCCACCCGCTGCTCTCGAGGAGGAGTGGTACGTCTCCGATGACGGCGCGCAAGAAGGTCCGTACTCGCTGACCGAGGCTCAGGAGTGGGTCACCGCCAAGCCGCATGACGCGGATCTCCACTGCTGGAGCGAGGGCTTCGACGACTGGCTCCCGGTAGACAAGGTCAGTCACTTCCGCGGACTGCGAAAGAAACCTGCACCTGCGCCGACACCGCCGCCGATGCCGCGCTCGACAGCGAGCGGCGGTCGCGCCCCGACGCGGACTGTCGACGACGAGCCAAAGCCGCTGTTCGCCGCGACGATGGCGTCCCTCGAGAAGAGCGCCCCCGCTCCGAGCGCAGCCGCGGTCGGCGGGCACGGGCTCGGTCTGCCACCAACGCGTCCAACGCCAACGCCGATCCAGGCGCGCAGCAATGGCAGCCAGAGCGTTCCGCTCAAGATCCCAGCTCCGATCTCCGGCCCCGCCACGCTCCCCTCGGGGCTCGCGGGACTGCAGCCGCGCACCTCGACGACACCGGGCGTCGGCTCGAAGGTCCAGCCGTTCGACGGTGATCAACCCACGCAGATCGAGTCGGCGCCCTTCGCTGCCGCCGCGCCCGAGGTCGAGAGCCACGACGAAGACGACGAGCTCGCGATCGGCGAGGTCTCGCGCGTAGTCAACCTCGCAGACCTCATGGCGTCTGGCCCCAAGCCGCGCCCGGCGGCAGCGGTGGTCTCCAACCGCACCGGACCCATGGCTCGCCTCGGGCAGACCGGACCGGTGCAGAGGCTCAGCCAGACCGGCATGGTCCCGCGGCTTGGCCAGACCGGGGCAGTCGCGCGGATCGCCGATCCAAACGTACCGGCGGGTCCGGCGGTGGTGGGCCAGAACGATATGGCCGCGGCCCCCGCGACCCATCGGCGTGGCCTGTTCATGCTGATCGGGGCGGCGGCACTCTTGCTCGCCGGCGTCGTGATCGCGGTCGTGGTCCTCGTGTTCGGCGGCGAGAGCTTCACGAGCAACACGCTCGCCGGTGGCGACACGATCGATACGACCCGCCCCGATGATCCGACGCGCAAGACGAACCCGAACGGCTCTGGTCCCGGGTCTGCGGTCAACCCGTTCTTCCCGCCCAAGCAGCCGATCAAACGGCCCACGAATCCGAACATCAGTACGAATCCGAACCCCGGGAACGGCAAGCTCGAACCCGAGCTGCCGAGCGGTTCGCTGCGATCCGACGAGATCGAGGACATGGCGCGCAAGTTCTCGACCGGCACCCAGCGCTGCTACATGCGGTCGCAGAAGGGCGCCGACGCGATCCTGATCGGCGACGTCAAGAAGATCCAGGCAACGCTCGACATCGGCACCGACGGCGTCGTCAAGAACGTCACGCTCTCCGCGCACTCGACGAACAACCTCGGGAAGTGCCTGATCTCGACGATCAAGTCGTGGAAGTTCCGCACGTCGCCGGGCGGGCTCTACAAGATCAGCCTGCAGTTCGTCGCTGGCTGAGGTCGGCCGCGACCTCCGCGAGGATCCCCGCCGCCGTCTCGACCTCCGCCGCGGTGGTCTCGAGACCGAACGAGAGCCGGACCATGCCGACATTCGCGGGCAGGCCGATGGCGGTCAGCACGGCGGATGGCTTGCTGTCGCGGTCTGCGCACGCGGACCCGGTCGACACGTAGACGCCGCGACTCGACAGCACGGTGCGCAGCGCGGTCGCCGGTACACCGCGAATCCCGAGGGCGAGGATGTGAGGTGCGCGGCGCTGGTCGGGTACGAGCTGGCGATACGTCACGGCACGCGCATCGAGCACCGACGTCACGCGGCCCGCGAGCTCGAGCCAGCGCGTCCGCGCCGAGGGCATCGCACTGATCGCGCGCTCCGCCGCGAGCCCGAGCCCGGCAGCTCCGGGCGCATCTTGCGTTCCGCCGCGCAGGCCCTTCTGCTGACCGCCGCCGACCCACAGCGGCTCGAGAACCGCCCCGGTGCGCAGCCAGAGCGCGCCACTGCCCTTCGGGCCGTGCAGCTTGTGTCCTGCGAGGGCGACGGAGTCGGCGCCGATCGCAGCGACATCGAGCGGCACCTTGCCGAAGGCCTGCGCGGCATCGATGTGGATGTGACAGTCGGGCGAACGCCGGCGGATCGCAGCGACGATCGCGGTGACCGGCTGCACGATGCCGATCTCGTTCTGCACCATCACGACCGCGACGACCGCGGCATCGACGGCGGCCTCCGCGACCACCTCGGGATCGAGTACTCCGTCGGGGCCGGGCGCGACCTCGACGATCGCTCGCCCACCATCGCCGAGCCGGTGTGCAGA
>JACCQV010000402.1 GCA_013813945.1 Deltaproteobacteria bacterium
GCTCAGGGCCATCGCCCGGCACCCACGCGTCCGTCAGCGGGTTTGCGGCGTCGGCGCCTGCGTCGCCGCTCGGCGCATCGTCGATCGGCGTCTCGCCGTCACCTCCACCGGAGGCGTCGACCGGAACACCCGAAGGGCTCCCGCATCCGAGCAGACCGAGGAGAAATCCCAGCGTGGTGGCGCGCATGGGGGTGTGCATATGCGCTGCGCCAGTGCGCTGCAATGCCTTTCGCACGTGTCGCCTGGAAGTTACTGGGGCCTGGCGTGTTTGTCCTGCTCGGGACAGGCACGGGGAGCTTCGCGGCGCCGACGACCTACATGACCGGATCCGTGCCGGTCAGCGTCGCGGTCGGCGACATCGATGCCGATGGAAAGCTTGATATCGTCAGCGCAAACTACTCGGCCTATACGGTCGGCATCCTGCGCGGGATCGGGGATGGCACGTTCCAGGCAGCAACGTACGTGCCGGTTCCGACGGTTCCAACCGCGGTGTCGATCGACGACGTCAGCGGCGACGGCAGAGTCGACCTGGTCACGGCTCACTGGAGTGACGGTGGCGCGGTATTGCTCGGCACCGGCAGCGGCGCGTTCGCGCAAGCGACGCCGTACCTGGCGGGGGCCAACTCCAGCGACATCGCGATCGCCAACTTCAACAATGACGGCAATCCCGATCTCGCGATCTCGAACTCACAGACCAATGACGTCTCGATCCTGTTCGGCACCGGCAACGGCATGTTCCCGTTGCCGATCAACTTCCGCGTCGGAACCAACCCGAACGCACTCGTGGCCGTCGACCTCAACGAGGACGGCCGCGCGGATCTCGTGAGCGCGAACATGGGAAGCAACGACGTGTCGGTGTTGCTGACGCACGCCAGTACCCCGCACAACCTCGTCGTGACCAAGTCGGGCACCGGATCGGGCACGGTGACCTCGACACCTCCAGGCATCCAGTGCGGGGCGACGTGCTCGGCGCAGTTCGCCGACGCGACCAACGTGACGCTGGTCGCGGCGCCCGCCGCCGATTCGGTCTTCCTCGGGTGGAGCGGGGCGTGCACCGGCACCGGTTCATGCGTGGTCCGCTTGCTCGCGGTCGCCAAGGTCAATGCCAGCTTCGTTACGGTCGCGGGCGACTTCATCGCCGGGCCGACCGCGTCCGTCGGCGTAGGTCCGAGAGCGATCGCGCACGGCGACTTCAACGTCGATGGCGATGATGATCTGGTGGTCGCCAATTTCGACGGCGACAGCGTGTCCGTGCTGATCGGTAACGGCGATGGCAGCTTCGCGCCAGCTACGAGCTACGCGACGGGTGACATGCCGAGCTCGGTCGCGGTCGGCGATCTCGACGGAGACGGCGCCCTCGACCTCGTGGTGGCGAATGCCTCCAACACCTTCGCTAGCCCGAGCACGGTTGGCACGATCTCGGTGCTGCGTGGCGTGGGCAACGGCACGTTCATGCCCAAGGTCGACTTCACCGCCGGGCTCGGTCCCGTCGCGGTGGCGCTGGGAGACCTGAATGCAGACGGCAAGCTCGACGTCGCGATCGCGAACAACCAAGCTGATCTCATGGTGATGTTCGGCACGGGCACAGGCGGATTCCAGGCGCCGCTCACCATCTCGATCCCCGGCAACCTGCGCGCAGTTGCGATTGGTGATCTCGATCTCGATGGCAAGCCCGATCTCGCCGTCGCGCACAGCTCGAACTCACGTATCTACGTGGTGCGCGGTAACGGCAATGGCACGTTCCAGCCCTCGCTCATCACGTTGACCGGGCCGAATCCGTATGCGATCGCCATCGAGGACCTCAATGGCGACAACAAGCCGGACCTGGCCGTTGCGAGCTTCATCAACGGCGGCAGCATCTCGGTGCTGCTCGGGTTTGGCAACGGGACGTTTCAGCCATACGTGAGCTACGCCGCGGGGGTCAATCCTGCCGATGTCGAGATCGCGGACTTCAACTCCGACGGCAAGTTCGACATCGCCAGCGCGAACTACACCTCGAACAACGTATCGATCCTGTTCGGCAACGGTGCTGGCACGTTCGCGGCTCCCATCAACTACGCCGCCGGTGCATCAGCGTTCGCGCTCACGGTGGGTGACTACAACTCCGACGGCAGGAGCGATATCGCGACCGCCAACCTGTCCAGCAACAACGTCACGATGCTGCTCGCGCGCTGACCCAGTGTCGCCGTGTGCCTACCGAGCAGGCGCCAGCTCGGGCCGATCGGTCTCGATCCAGCGGATGTCGCGCGCGTACCAGGCTGCGAGTTCGGGTGCCTCGTTGAGCGTCCATACGTCGACGAGGAGCCCGGCGGCCCGCGCATCGGCGAGCAGCTCGTCGGTGACGGAGAGGTACAGCAGCGCGAGGCCCGGAAACCCGTGGCGCACCGCATCGGCGACCACGGATCGGGGATATGGCAGCGGCCGGTCTTGCGCGTCGAGCGGCGGATCGACGGTCCAGTACGCCTTGGCCCAAGGCAGCTCGGCCGCGAACGCAGCGAGCGCCTTCGGTTCGAAGCCCTGAAGTGCGATCTCGGCACCATTGGCTCGCGGATTCGCCCGTCGGATCGCATTCGCGACGGCCGGAGCTGTTTGCTCGTTCGACTTGATCTCGATGAACATCGTGCGGCCACTCGGGATCGTTGCGATCGCCTCCGCGATCGTGGGAATTCGCTCGCCCGCGAACGCCGGACCCTTCCAGGAACCGGCATCGAGCGTCTTGATCTCCGCGAGCGTCTGCTCGGCCACCGGTCGATCGAGCCCCGCCGTTCGCTTCGTGGTGGCGTCATGGATCACGACCACCTCGCCGTCGCGCGTGACATGGACGTCCAGCTCGACACACTCGACGCCGAGCTTCCACGCGTGGCGGAAGGCCGACAGCGTGTTCTCTGGAAAGTCGTGTGAGGCGCCACGGTGCGCGACGATCCGCGGCCGACTCGGTGGCTGCGCGGTCGAGGACGGCGGTTGCGCCGATGAGCAGCCTGCGACGTGCACGGTCGCGGCAAGCGATACAATCCGGAGTGCGTTCACGCACCGCGATCATACGCTCGGCCAGGACGCCTTCTGGATGCTCGAGCTGCCAGACGGCAACCGCAGTAGCCCATTGAACGAGGCTCAAAACATGGGTTTCGCCTACTTACAGGTGCTCACCGTTGGCCTCACCGTTGCTCACTAAACGTTGCACCATGCGCAACCTCACCATCCTCCTCGCTCTGCTCACCGCTTCCACCACGGCGTGTATGTCGACCGGGGACAACATCCAGGGCGACCAGAAGCCGGGCTCACTCGAGACCACCGTCGGCGGGACGGTCCGCGGCCGACTGCTTCAGAACGAGATCGTCCGGATCGAGGCGCACCCCGAGACCGGTGCCGCGACCGTCGCTGGCGTCGTTCTCGACCAGCACGGACAGGTGATCGGCGAGCTCAGCGTGGGCGGCGTCGTCGGCGAGCTGGCGACCGAGATCTCGGTGTCGGCGCTGCCGATCGAGCGCACCGACGTCGGAGGGCTCGGTCTCATCGTCGAGCTGTACACGGCCGATGGCGATGTCTCGCGCCAGTCGATCACGATCGATCTGAGCTCCCTCTCGCTCTCGCGCTAAGTCTCGCAGCGTGACCGACGTCTATCGTGAGATGCCCGACGTCATCGGGGAGACCGAGCGCGAGTCCGAAGCGACTCGCATGTTCGGTCGCTGGCGCGATCGGACCAAGACGATCGTGCTCCTGATCGGCGCCTTGCTCGGTGTCATCGCCGGTGGCATCGGCTACTGGTTCGTTCAGGAGCTGCAGTTTCGTTACAACCACGGCATCGCGTTCGTGAAGATCAGTGCGCTGGGCGGCATCGGCGTGTGGCTCGTGGTCTTCTTCACCGCCGCGGCAATCGCGCGCATCACGGTCGTGCGGAGCACGCCGGCCAGGCTCGCCGCGCTCGCGGCCGCGTACGAGGTTCCCGTCGCGAAGCTGACCGAGATCGCGACCCTCGTGAACAAGCTCTAGCGACGACGGCCGGCCAAACCACGTCGCGAGCGCCGGACCAGCGGACGCGCTCCGCGCTCGGTCACGATGCTGCACGTGCGCTACGCCAGCTGTTCGCAGGACTCGGCCACGTCGGGATCGCGGTACTCGCCGACGATGTCGGCCGAGCGTCGCTCCACGCTTGCACGCCAGCTGGTCGGCGGTGTGCCCGCGGAGGCCGGCTGAGCCGTCTCCCTCGTCATCCAGTGGTCTGCGACAACAGCTGGCGCAGGTGCCAGCTCTGAACCCGGAGCTGGGTGGTCGCCGTGCCCTGCGTGGTCCGGATCGCCGATGCTAGGCTCAGCGCGACCCCGATCAGGATGCACAGCCCGGCGATCGTGAATGTCAGCATCTCGGTCTGCGTCATCCCGTAGGGCAGGGACAGCTCGATGCCGTGCGATGTCACGACCATGAGCCGAGCAGTCCATCCGAGCTCGCCCGCGAGCACGGGCACGAAAAGCCCGGCGAGCAGCGCGCCACCGAGCACGAACGTGTCGCGGCGGCCGATCCGCGGGTTGAGCCCCATCTGCATCACGATCACCACGGCGGGACCGGCGGTGATGATCGGCGAGAATAACATCGTCAACAGACCGACCTGCACCCCCGCCGTGGCCGAGTAGACGTGAAGTGGCAAGAGGTGCCCGCGCGCCGTCATGATCGCGATCACGGCCATCATCACGATGTTGATCGCGAACAGCACGAGCGGCGTACTGCTCGAGACCACCAGCGGCAGGAACACCATGTAGCCGCAGATCGAGAGGAGAATCGCGCGCACGAACGCCCGGAACCATTGCACGTGACCGCGAGCGATCTCCTCGACGACCTCGCGCGGGGGCACAGGACTCGGCGTGAGCATCAAGCTCGCGATCAGCTCGCCCGCTTCACGCTGCGCCGGGTCGAGTGCGACAGCACGCCCGGCCTCGTTCATCGCAACCTTGCGCGCGCCCTCGCTGTCTCTGTCTGTCATCGCCGCACGCGCTCGGGCGAGGTGGTCGCGGGCCCGAGCCTGGCGAAGCGCGAGGTCTCGATCTCCTTCGAGGTACGCGTGTACGGCATCCGCGAGGATGCGCGCGGTGGGAACCCGGTCGTCGCGATCGGCCGCGATCGCGCGTTCACGCAGCTCATCGAGCTCCGGCGTCGGATCTGGATCGGCTGCCAGTAGCTCGCCGAGGACGACGCCCAGTGCGTAGACGTCGACGCGTGCATCGATGTCGAGCACGCCGCGTGCCTGCTCGGGCGCCATGTACCCCGGGGTGCCGATCACGGCTCCGATCCGCGTTGCGGTTCCTTCGCCGACGAGATCGTCGAACGCATCGGATTCGCCGACCACCTTGGCGACGCCCCAATCGAGGACGTAGACCTCGCCGAAGGCGCCGAGCATGATGTTCGACGGCTTGAGGTCGCGGTGGATCACACCGTGGACGTGCGCGAACTCGATCGCGAGGCAGACCTCCGCGAATGCGCGTAGCAGGCGCTGGCGCGTGTGCACGGCAGCGCGCTCACCGGAGAGGATCGCAGAGATGGTCGTGCCGACGAGCTTCTTCATGACGAAGTACGGAAGCCCGCGCGGATCGCGACCGAGCTCGTGGACCGGCGGGATCGCTGGATGTTCGAGGCGGCCCTGGATCTGTGCCTCTCGAAGGAACCGCGTGACGCTCCGCTCGCTCGGTTCGCTGGCGAGGATCCGCTTGATCGCGACATCGCGTCCGATCTGCTCGTCGCGCGCGACGACCACTTCTCCCATCCCGCCACGCCCGAGCACCTCGCCGAGCTGGTAGCGCGACGCGCTCGGCGGCCGCGGCGACGGTGGACCCACGCGGCCGACGTCATCGATGGTCGCGCTCGTCTCGCGGGTCAGGCGCTCGCTGTCTCCTGTGTCACCACCCATCCGACGATGGTAGCGCGATCGACGAACGGACAGCTCGGGCCATGGAATCGTGATCCAGGCGAGGTTCGCGATGAACTCCCCGGTCTGCAGGCAGTTGCGAAGCAGTTCGGGAGCCGACCAGGCCGAGCCCGACCACGTGACGCGCTCGATGTGATCGCAGCTGTCCGCCTGAACGAACACCGTGTAGACGATCGACTGGCCGTCGGGTGACCACGTCCCGTCGCCCGCTGCTAACCCGAGTTTCACGCCGCGCACGCGGCAAGTTCACGTGGTGTCCATGTACGGGTAGAGAATGCGGTTCTGCCTCCTCGTCCTCTGCATATCCGGCCTTGCGTGGGCCGAGCCGGCGCGGTTGCCCCAGCCCGTGCGGACGGACCAGGAGCCTGGCTCGGACGTGGTGGTCATCTCGCGTGCGCGAGAGGACGCCGACATGGTCGAGCTCTCGGCACCCGCGCCGTTGCTCATGCCGGAGCTGGTACCGCGCACGCGCTTGATCATCTCGCCGATGGCGTCGACGGGGTTGGTGATCAACCTGCTCCAGGTCGGCGTGGGTGGAACGCTGGCGATCGGCAACTTCGAGGTGTTCGGCGACGTGCGCGTGCGGCTCGCAGCTGTTCTCTTCGACCGTGGTGATACCGGTGGTGGGCTTGCGCTCGGCAACGTGCGTGCCGGAGCCCGCTACCACCTCCCGCGGCCGGAAACCTGCGGGTTGCGCCGTCCATCTGGGCCTGGCTGCCAACCTCCAATTCTTCGAGCGAGAACCATGACGAATACGCGCAGATGAGCGGCGTCGACAACTGGCGCGCGTTTGGACCGGGCGCCGCAGCACTGGGTCTTGCGGTTGATGCTGCGTGGCGGCGTGGCCCGACGTTTGTCCAGATCGAAGCGGGTGCTGCGATCGTCTCGGACAAGGGTCCGCAGATCGACGACGTCTTCGGCGCGATTGGCGTCGGCAAGCAGATCAACCCGAGAGTGTCCCTGCTGGCGGAGTGGCGGGTCGAGATGTTTCCGACCCGCGAGCGCATGCATGGTCCGGCCATCGGATTCGGCCGTCGCGATGCAGATGCCAGGAGCTGGCGACTACGCTTTCACCCGTACGTGTTCGATAGCTTCGAATGGGGCGGCGTAGCCGTCGCACTCGACTTCATCCAGAGGTTCCCATGATGCGGCAGGCGCTCGTTCTGTGCATGTTCCTCGCCGGCTGCGATCGGTGGCAAACCTGCGAAGACCTCATCGACTGGAACATCCCGGTCTCACGGGATGGATCGGACGAAGGTGCCGATGCTCACGTCACCCGCGCACCCGATGGAACGATCGTGCTCGCGATCTCCGACCCTTTCTCCGCAGTGCAGTTCGGCGATCGCCGCTTGCAAGGCGCTCATCTCGCCAAGGTGAGCACCGACGGTGTGATCGAGCAGGTCGTTCCGGTGTCGGCACCGAGCCAGTACGCCTCGATCGTGCGCGCGGACGCTCTCGGCAACGTCGTCATCGCCTGGGGCGGCAGCGCAACGACCGTGATTGGCTACGGTGCCGACCTGCAACAGCGCTGGTCGCGCGTCGCTGGCCAAGGGTCCCGGCTGCCGCTCGACGTCGCGCCGAGCGGTCAGATCGCGCTCGCGACGACCACAGTCGATGCAGGTCAGGCGATGGTGTCGCTCCTGAACCTCGACCCGGACGGGCAGACGCGCTGGGAGAGGTTGGTCGGTAACGAGTCCATCTTCATCCTGCAAATCGCGGACAACGGCGATGTGTTCTCGTTCAACGGCGGTCCCGGAGGCATGCGCCGAACACGGCATGCGGCCAGCGATGGAGCCGTGCTCGAGCAGCTCGCGATCTCGACGCCTCCGCAATTGACGCTTCCAGACGGCGGCTTCTTCCAAGTCGGCTACAACCCGGATGGCTCGGCGAGCGCACTGCTGACCCGCTTCGCTTCGGACGGACGGGAGATGTGGTCTCGCACGCGTGACGTGCGCGCGCTGGTCAACCCGATCTTGACGACGAGCGGAGATGTCGTTGCGCAGACCTCCTACGAAGCCATCAGCGGCCCGACGTACCGCTTGCTCGTTGTCGACGGCGAGACCGGCGAGGACCGCAACGAGGTTTCGATGTGCACCTATCAGAGCATCTTCGCCGCAGATGCTGAGCACTACTTCGGCCTCGGTCTGATCGGCTCGCCATCGATCGGCCTCGCGCGGTTTGCGATGCCGTAGTCGCATTGGTGTGAATCGCGCAGCCGCCGATAGGTGGGGGCCTTCTGGGCGCGCTCGAAGTGGGGACGAAACGCCTCGGCCGCCGCGGCCTTCTCGACATCGACCTCCTTCGCCAGCACGCGCCGCTTGGTCCCGGAGCTTGGCGCATACTTGCGTCCGCTCCGGTGATTCGCGTAGCGCCGTGCCCGGGTGATGCCCATCTGCAAGAACTTGCGGGCCATGTCCATGCCGACGAAGTCGCCCTTATCCCGATACGCCTCGAACGCGGCGTAGAGCGCCTTGGCCGCAGCGCGCGCGATGGCAGGCGTCCGGAACCGCCAGAGCGGCAACAGCTCGCTCTTGTACGGTTCCACGGTCAGCACGCCCTGTTCGCCGCGGCCGATCACGTAGCGCTCGGGGTGCGCGCGATAGTCGATCTGCGCGGTGTCGCGGCTGCGTAGGCGCACCGGTCCGCGCGCTGTCTCGAGCTCCACGGGCCGCCCACGCTGATAGACGTCGACCCGACCGCGTGCTTGAAGGCGAATCGCTGCAGCGCGGACGGCCGGCATCTGCGCGCGCCAGGCCGTGCCGCCAATCTTGCGCGCAATCTCCGACGGACATGCGGTCGCCGTGCCGCGCTCGGCGAGCATCGCGAGCATCGCCTTCTCGATGTCGCGTGGCTTCATGCTGGAAGCATAGAGCGGCATCGACGCTCGGGCACGCAGGGCGAGCGCTGGCAGTGACCCGGGCTACGGGATCGTGATCCAGGAGAGGTTCGCGATGAACTCTCGGGTCTGCACGCAGTTGCGAAGCCGTTCGGGGGCGGACCAGGTCGAACCTGACCACGTGACGCGCTCGATGTGATCGCAGCTGTTCGCTTGATCGAACACCGTGTAGACGATCGTCTGCCCGTCGGGTGACCACGTCCCGTCGCCTGCTGACAGCGTCGGTGAGACCACCACCGCGGCGTCTCCGGGCGCCTGGAGGTCGAACGTCTTCAGCCGCGACTGGTTCATCGGATCCGCAAACAAGACGCGGTGGCCGTCGGGTGCGAGCACCGGTCGGTACGCGTTCTGGCGGACCATCACTTCGACACCCGTGACGAGATCGCGCGTGTGGATGGAGACCCCGGTCGCGGGCGGGCGTGCCCGTAGCTCGAACAAGATCTTTGTCGTCCCCGGAATCTCCTGTGCGTTTAACTCGAATGGACCACCAGGGGCGTCCGGCCGCACGAACTCGAAGCTGCCATCGGAGACCGTGATGCGTCCTAGCCGCCAGCCGAGGAACGAATCGGCAGTGAAGTCGTAGCGGCGGCACAGATTGACGAACGCGCCATCCGCAGATGGATGGAAGCATTCGTCGTTGACGTTGGCCCAGGCTCCGCCGTCGCCGAGTAGACGGATCGTTCGCGTGGGCGAATCGAACACGAAGCTGTTCTGGATCGCATCCCCGATCGTCACGCCGAAGTGGGCCTCCTGCATCGGATCGTGCGAGGAGAACAGGATCGCGCTGCCATCCTTCTTGGCTCCCATCGACCATACCCGGGTCGCGGTGAACACCGTGCGCGCCGGGCCGCCGAGGTTCGCTGGATCGAGTGCGAACACCTTGTTGGGCGTGCCGGCCCACTCACTCGCGAGCAACCAGTTCCCCGAGGGGAGCGCTTCGCCGGCGACGAACTGGATGTCCTCGGCAGGTCCTGGCCCCGCGTCGATCATCGGCATCGCGTCCAGGGTGCTCGCCCCGTCGTCACCGCATGCCGCGAACAAGGCCACACTCCAGATCAGCTTCTTCACAGCCCGGGATTTAACACGATCTGCGATGGCCGATCTTGTCGGGCCCGGCGGACCGAGTCTATCCCGGTGTTCAGCACGACTCGTGGACGCGGACATACGATCTATCGGCGGGTCACGACCGCTACGCGTGGATGCTGTCCAAGACCCGGTCTTGAACCCCGGACGGAATCACTGCGCGGGCTGCGCGAGCTGCTGGACCACGCGCTCCATGATCGCGAGACGAGTGCTGCTCTCGGCAAAGTACAGCTCGTGGCGTGCATCCGGGAACGTCACCAGCTCGCAGTCGGAGACAGCGGCGCAGAACGCCGTCTGCGCTGCCGGGTTCACGACGCCGTCGCTACCCGCCTGAAACATCAGCACGGGCAGGGTCACGAGGCTCGCGTGCGCACGGATGTACTGCGTCGCCCGGATCGACTCGGCCAACCAACCGTACGTCGCCGCTCGCACTCGACGTTCCGGATACAGGTTGTCGGTCTCGTACAGCAGATCGAACTGGTGCGGATCGTTGGTGAGGTAGTTGCCCAGGAACGCGGGGTCCGAGCCGCCAGCGCCGTCGGGCAACGTCACGTGAGGAGCGACGCTGCTGGCATACGCCAGCGCTAGCTCCTCGGACGCAACACCGAAATTCATCTCGAGCATCGGTGCCGACAGGATCAGCTCGTCCAGCGAACCAGGATTCTCCATGGCGTACCGAAGGCTGATCGCTGACCCCATCGAGTGACCAGCGCCGACCACCCGGTCATATCGCTCGGGCTTCACGACGTCGCGAACGAACTGCGCGTAGTCGATGACGTAGTTGTCGAACCTGTCGACGTGCCCGCTCAGCGGGTCCTCGAGCAGCCGTCCAGAGGCGCCTTGACCTCGGTGGTCGATCACATGGACGTCGTACGGAAGGTCACGAAGATCGTAGAGCAGCTGCATGAACGTGTGGCTGCCCTCGGTCCGTCCGGGCGCGAACACGATCGCCGTCCGCGCCCCCGGATGCATGAACGACACGTGGGCGATCGTCACGCCCTCTGCGCCGGTAAACGTCCCCTGTTCGCCGGTCCGCTCGAAGTAGGGATGCATCTCCTCGTGGAGCTGGCGCAAGAGCTCGTGCTCGTAGTCGCAGGCTGTTCCGCAAGCGTCAGGTTGGGAACACCCGGCGGCGAGGAGTGCGGACAGCAGGGCGATTCGCAGCACCTGCTGGTCGTGAGCAGACTTCGTGCCGCGCCATCACGCGTGGGTCGCGCCATCGCGTGCGCCGAACCCGCCACGAGCGAGGTCACCTCCTCGCAGCGACGCTGCCGGGCGCTTCATGACGGATCCAGCTTCGTCGGTGGACACTACAGCCGCCGGCAGCACGAGTTGCGATACCGGCGTCGGGCCTTTCGAGCACCAAGAAAACTCGCAGGCCAGAGCTTGTAACCCGAGCTAACGACGCACGCCGAGAACGCTAGAATCAGGTCCGTGAGTACTCCCTCGATGTGGCAGCGCGTGATCTGGCATCCCGCTCTGGCGCTGGTCTGGCTCCTGTTGACGATCTACTTCGTCGCCACCGTCGGGTTGACGAACATGCGCATCGCGGCACTCGTGTTCCAGAGCCTCTGGCTCGTGCTCTCGATTGCGAACACCATGACGCGCGGGCGCGTGGTGGCGTGGATCTACCGCAAAGATTGATCCGGCCGACCGTGGACGATCACTGGATGGCGAGGGCGGAACCGAGGATGTAGATGAAGATCACCGCGCAGATCGCGAGGACGACCACCACCCACGCGATCGGCACGCGGGCGCTCGTGCGGACGTTCGGCGTTCCGTCGTCCAGGTTGTTGGCGCGCGCGCGTGCCTGGAGGATCAGCACGATCGCGGCGATCACGCCGGCCGGTACGAGCAGAAACGCCACGAGGAACAGCACGCCCACGCGATCACGCTAGCACCGTCAGCGGGGCCGTCGGATCACGAACGCGGTTGGGGCATCCCAGAACACGCGATCGCAGCCCTCTCGGTGATCGTAGCCCTCCTGATTGCAACGGTCCTCGGTACCGTACGTCCCGCGGAGTGGGCCGCGATGATCGATGTGGAGCAAGCCCGAGAACGTTCCGATGATCACGACCGCGCCTACCACACCGACCGCGGTGGCCACAGGCTCGATCGATCCTCCCACGTCGGTGTCGGGGTCGGCGGAGGCTGACGTTGCGACCGTGACCACGCTGGCTGCGCCGGTTGCGACGTCGAACCGCTGGGCGACGAGCGCCGCCGAGGTCGGCGGTACGGTGCGCGTCTCGCCTGCGATCGTTCCGTAGCGAACGGTCACCTGTCCTCGCTGGCGGGTGACCACCAGGACATGCGCGTCACCGTCGGCAGTCATGCCCTGGATCTGCGCGTGCTCGACGGTGTACAGCGACCGCTCCTCGGTCAGGGTCGTCGGATCGTGGAGGGTGACGCGTGACGCGTGCGAGCCGTTGCGGGCAAGGATCACCCGATTGCCGACCACGGCAATCCCGGCTGGATAGCCCGAACCCGCAGGGTTCCACGTGCGCTCGAGCGGGAACACGCGGGGAGCACCGGAGTCGACGTCGATCTGGAGGACCGTCGGGCCGTGATAGGTGCCATCGGGTGCGATCCACTTCGCGTCGATCTGCGGACGTGGCTCGGTCGTGACGTAGAGCGCGGTCCCGGCGCCTGCGAGGTACAGCGCCTTGCCGTGCAGGACACCACGCACAGCGATCCCTCCGTCGCTCGGTGCGCGCTCTGCGCCGCGATCGAGGCGCCGAACGTACCGAGCGCCGCCGTCGTGCCCGACGCGTACCACCACGACGCCATGCGAGCTGCCGAGCACGGCAATCGCGCCACCGTCGGGCGTGGCGGCCACGAAGTACGGCAGCGTGTCCTCGACGATCTTCAGAGCACTCATCGTGATCGTGCGCTCGATCTGTCCGTCGCGGCTGACGCGCGTCAGCGCCGTGCGCTCCTGCTCTCCGCGGGGCTTGGTCGTCCGAGCGTCGACGAACTCGCCGTAATTCCGGGCCAGGATCCAGGTCGCACCGTCGGAGGCGACGGAGATCCGAAATGTCCGTTGATCTCCACCGGCCTTTGCGGCGATCACCCAGTCCAGCGTCCCGCGCGCCGAGACGGCAGCGACACCATCCCCCGCCGTTCGTGGCAACCATTGCGCTGCTTCCCCGCGGTGGCCTTCATACCGCCCTGCGACCACCACACGGCCATCCGGCAGTGGGCTCGCATCGAGGACCGTCCAGCTGGCGATCGAGCTCGCGCTGCCACCGGCGCCAAGCGTGACGCGGTGGTGGGGCCCGGTGGCACACCCGACCAGGATCGCCGCGAGGCCGAGCCACAGCAGCATCCAGCGGGGCGGCGGCATACCGTGCAGACGCATCACTGCCGCGGATCGTGCACCATTCTTTGCGGCCCGCTGACGCACGTGTACGAAGTCGTTCATTGAACGTCGATCAGTGTCGCGGTCGCGGCGTGGCCGTTCATGACGTTACGGGGACCTGCGGCGGCGCATGCCTTGCAGAACCGCGCCGCATGCGCATCGCCATCCTCTTCGTCGCTCTGACGGCCTGCATCGAAGGCCCCGAGCGCGACAGAATCGAAACAATCACCCCGCAGCCGTGCGAGACGGCGATCGCGACGGATCAGCAGTTCGTCATCACCGGGTCGTACGAGCAGGATGGACTGACCCGCCTGCATGCGGATCCGCCCCAGTTCGAGCTCGCGACCCCGACTACCTCGATCGCACTCGACACATCGATCGGCGAGTTCGGCGAGCTCACGCTGCGACCGCAGCAACCGCTACCTGACGAACAGGACGTGACACTGCGTCTGGTTTCACCGGGCGGGCTCGCGGACGTCTACATGACGTCGGACCTGCTTCCCGCGCCGTACTCCACTCGAGACAGCACGGTCATCCGCAGCTATCGAGCCGTCAATCAGAACATCTTCGTGTCGTTCAGCCAGGCACTCGACGCTGCCACGCTTGCGTCCTCCGTCTCGGTTCGCCGCAACGGCGCCGGTTTGATCTCCGAGGTGAGCTATCTCGAAGGACCCCAGCACGTGG
>JACCQV010000421.1 GCA_013813945.1 Deltaproteobacteria bacterium
GATCGGGGCTGCGAATGCTCCGAGCATCCGCGAGCTGTGGGCGCGCTGGCTGCTCGCACCCCGGCGCCAGACGACGGCCGCGTTGCGCGATGCTGCGATCCTGCCGCCATCGGTCAGGCCGACCACCGAGGAGGCTCAGACCGCCGATCCCATCGACGCCGCGCCTCCCGAGCGGTCTCCGCTGCCGCGCGCCATCGCAGCGCACCTCGCGTTCAGCGCAGGCTCTGCCAGCGAGACCACGCTCGCCGCGACGGTGCGCGCCTGGGATGCTGCGCTGTCCGATGGCGCCACTCACAGCTGGCTCGCGCGTCGCGCCCTCGAGCTCGACGCTCCGCTCGGCGCTGTCGATCGCGCACTGCGCGAGATCGCCGTGGTCGTCACCACCGAGCTCGCACGGATCGCCGATGCAGCGCAGCTCGGCTCCCCCGCCTCGCACGGCCCGATCGGGGATGCCCTCGGTCGCCGCCTGCGCCATGGCCGGCTCGACAGTCTGGAGGCCGGGTTCACGCGCTGGCAACAGCGCCGCCACGACGGCGAGCATCACTCCGCGATCGACGAGTGGCGCGAGTTCATCGCGCTGCAGTCCGCGTATCTCGCCGCGGTCGCCGCCGGTGGCACCGACCTCCGCCGCCTCGCGTTCCCGCATGCCTACTCGACAGGCACGAGCATGGCCGCGTGGCTTTGGAACGCTCGCAGCGAGTACGCGCTGTCGCACGCGATCTCGAAGTGGTTGCTCGATGAAGCGCTCGCGGTCGGCGACACCGAGGCGATCGAGCTCGGCCATCGCAACTGCGACCTCTACGTCCCGACGCGCAACGACAAGTGACCGGACCGCGCCTCCTCTCGCTGATCGCAGCCGGCCTCGCCGCGATGTGCACGGGGCTCGTGCTCCTCGCCCCCTCCGAGGTGGCCGCCGCTCACCTCGTGATCCGCTGGACCGCGCGCACGTCGCTCGTGCTGTTCGTGCTCGCGTACGTGGCGCGGCCGGCGTGTCAGCTGCTGCCGTCACCCACGACGAAGACGCTGCTCGCGCAACGCAAGTGGCTCGGCCTCGGCTTCGCGACGTCGCACGCATTCCACCTCGCCGGCATCATCGCGCTCGCGGCGCCTGACTTCTCCGCGTTCGTGCGCTCGCAAGATCCGACCATCCTCGTCGCCCTCGCCGCCTACGGCGTGCTGTTCGCGATGGCGATCACCTCGATCACGGCGGTGAAGAAGAGGATGGCGAGCCGAACCTGGAAGCGGCTGCACCGGTTCGGCATGCACCTGCTGTGGATCCCGTTCGCTTCGACCTACGGCGGTGCGCTCGCTGCATCACCTGTCTACGCAGTTCCCGTGGTGGTCTTGCTCGCCGCGGCCGGCATGCGCTTCCTCGCGTGGCGTCGCAGCAAGCGCCGCGTCGAGATCGGCTAGAACGTTCCGCCGAGACCAAGGCCAGGCGCCGTCGCCTTGCCGTCGGTGACCAGCGTCGGAATGATCGTGACCTCGCTCGTCGGCTCGTCACGCAGCAGGAGATACGCGCCATGCGCTGCGCACGCGAGATCGAAGGCTGCGATGCCGAGCAAGTACGGCGTCACGTCGCTGCAGTCGACGCAGTTCGGCGTGAGGGCGAAGTCGATTGCGAACCACGTGTTGACCGCCGCGGCTGTCACGCCGATCGAGAGCTCGGCAGCGCCGTACCCCCTCGACTGTGGACGCGCGACGAGGTCGGTGACGAGGAGCACCGCCGGCGCGAGCTCGAGCCCGAGGAAGACGGCCGCCCCGGAGGCGAGTCCGCTGAAGTTATCCTTCTGCGGCTCCTCGGCCCGCGCCACGCCAGCGGTCAGGACGATGAAGGCGGCGGTGGCGATCGCGGCGTGGCGGGTCATGCATCGAGTTGCTGCAATGGTCGAACCAGTGAGCTAACCGCCGGCAAGTCCTGGCGGTGTCCGGAACTATCGACGCCAGGGTTTCGACACCGCTGCTGGCTTGTTCACCGGCCAGCTACCGCGCCGCGGACCAGTTGCAGCCGAGCTCGTCCTGCGTGATGTGACAGCGCAGGCACATCCGCCGGTTGCCGCGATCGAGCGCTTCGCAGCGTGCGCTGCCCCGCCATCCGCGCGGGTGCGGTGATGCATTGAGCTTGCCCGGCTCGTTGCTGTGACAGGTCAAGCAGTCCTCCTCGCGATGGCACGACGCGCAGCTCGTGATGTTGCGACGCGCCTCGTCCTTGTGGCGATTCGGGCCCATCCCGGCGGTCGCCCACCCCGGCGGATGAAAGGCATGGCCGGGCTGCGTCGCATCCCACTCGTTCGTCACCCGCGTGCCGACGCCACTGCGCTCGTGGCACGCGACGCAGAACGACTGCGCACGGTGACACGCAGAGCAGTCTGGCGTTCCGCGCTTCGCCTCGACGCTGTGAGTCAGCACGTAGTTGCCAGGGTGGAACTCCATCGGCTTGACCACACCCTGGTGGCACGCGAGGCACTCGGAGCGATCGTGACACGCGGTGCAGGTGGCACCGACCTGCCTCGCCTCCTGCTTGTGATCGCGCGCGAAGCCGATGCCGTGGGCATCGCCCATTCCCGTCGAGCGCGGCACGAGCTCGCCGTGCGGAAACGAGGTCTCGACCTGCCCGCCAGGGCGGGCGATGTGACAGTCCGCGCAGTGGCGCTCCTCCGTGCCATTGGTGTGACACGACAGGCACGAGCTCATCGTGGGGAGCTGGCGCGTGGTCGCTAGATCGACGGCGGTCATGTCACCGTGGCAGCGAGCACACGGCGTCGTTGCGTGGCGGCTGTGATCGAACTTGAGCGGCGATGGCGTCAAGTAGACGCGCTCGACGGGCTTGTCCGGCTTCCACCCCGGGTGACACGCGACGCATGCCGCCGGTGGCGCACCTGCCACGACCTTCGTCGGATCCGACCGATCGATCGGATGACAAGCGCGACACTCCGCTTCCGTCGGGATCAGGTTGTCGTACGCAGACCGCGATGTCGTGGCGGCGGGATGACACGCCGCGCACGTGGCGCCCTTCGCGAGGTGAAGACGATGCGAGAACACCAGCGGGATCCGCTGTTCCGGATAGACGATCGGCGACCACGAAACCGAGCGATCATCCTGGGCGCTCACCGCCGCAACGCCAAGTACGGCGGCGATCACGAGCAGCGGGATTACGCGGATCAGCTTCATGGCTCTGGGGCAAAGGCGAGATCGAGGATCGCGAACCCGCGCCACTGGTAGTCGTGGACCTCGTCGCGATTCGACTCGAACAGGAAGTGAACCGCGACGGCATCGGCGATCCGCAGCGTGCTCGATGCCACCGCGGAGCTCGTCACGAAGTCCGATCGATCTTCGCGCCGCACGCCGAGAACGAGCACGCGGCCACGCAACCACAGATTCGATCTCGCCCGCCACGCGAGGTCGCCAGCTCCGCCGAGTCGCCGGCCGCCGTAGCCGTCGTCCCAAAGACCATCGACGCGGGCCCGCCACCGATCGCTGAACGGGTGCTCGATCGCCGCGTCGACCCCACCCGACAGCGGTGCCTCCTCGGTATCGAGGTAGCGGCGCAGCCAGCCCGCCGCCCGGAGTGCGAAGGCACCGTCGTAGCGATAGCTGAGTCGCGCGTCGGCGGTTGGCTCGATCGAGAACACGTTGAAGATCGAGTCGCCGTCGAACGTGGGAAGGAAGTACTCGACCGTCGGCTCCAGGATGTGTGCGCCGCGCCGCACCAGCACCCCGGCGTCGGCT
>JACCQV010000425.1 GCA_013813945.1 Deltaproteobacteria bacterium
GTCGCGGCGTTCCGCCCGAATGCGATCTCCAGCGCGCTGCGCTCCCTGTACCCCGTCGTCATCGGCCTCGTGATCGCGCTGCTGCTTCAGGCCATGATCGCGCCGAAGCTCGGCTCGCTCTACGCGAAGCTCCTGCTCGACATCGGGATCGCGATCGTTCTCGCGGCATCGCTCAACATCGTCAACGGGTTCGCAGGGCAGTTCTCGCTCGGTCACGCGGGCTTCATGATGGTCGGCGGTTACGCAGCCGCCCTGGTCACGTACTACGGCTCGATCAAGCTGGGCTGGCTCGCCCCCGGTGCCTACGGCGTGGAGGTTCACGGCGGGTTCCTCGGCGGCGGCGACGCGATGTTCCTGTTCGCGTGCGTGTTCGGTGGCGTCGTCGCGGCCCTGGCGGGCTTGCTCGTCGGGTTGCCGTCGCTGCGCCTGCGTGGCGACTACCTCGCGATCGTCACGCTCGGCTTCGGCGAGATCGTCCGCGTGCTCGTGCAACAGACCTCCGAGGTCTTGCCGCCGGCGCAGGCCGCGGATGCCTCGTGGTGGGATGCCGTCATGCACATCGGCGGACCGCTCGGCTTCACCGGCACTCCGAACTATGTGTCTGCCGAGCCGTGGCTGCTGACCCCGGCGGGAGAGCAGACCGGCCACGCCGGCATCTTCTTCACGTTCGCGATCGTCGCGATCCTGCTGATCGCCTGCTACCGCCTGAAATCGTCGGCGCAAGGGCGCGCGCTGCTCGCCGTGCGCGAGAACGAGATCGCCGCGGAAGCGGTCGGCGTCAACACGTCCCGGGTCAAGGTCGTCGCGTTCGTGATGGCCGCGTTCTTTGCCGGCATCGGTGGCGCGCTGTTCGCGCACGAGGAGTCGGTGACCTTCTCGGCGAAGGAGCTCGGGTTCCAGAAGTCGATCGACATCGTGATCATGGTCGTCCTCGGCGGGATGGGTTCGATCACGGGCGTCGTGCTCGCCGCTGCGATCCTGACGCTGCTGCCCGAGCTGTTCCGCGATTTTGCCGAGTACCGGATGCCGGTCTACGCGCTCGCGCTGATCATCGTGATGATCGTGCGGCCGCAGGGGCTGTTCGGGATCAAGGAGCTGTGGGACCTCCCGTTCTGGCAGCGCTACGTGATCCCCGTCTGGCGCAAGGTCGCCGGCGGCTGGCTCATTCCCCGCGCAGAAGCGCGGTTGCCGGCGGCGATCGCGAAGGATCTCTCGAGCGAACGCGCCGGGGCAGATCCAGCGACCGCCGAGGACTCGCCGAAGCCATCGTCCTCGAGCGACGAGGACGCCAAGGCCAAGGGAGATGACACGTGACGGCGCCCGCGCTCGAGGCGAAGGGGCTGTCGCTCGCGTTCGGCGGCCTCAAGGCGGTCGATGACTTCTCGATCTCGCTGCCACCGCGCGCGCTGCATGGCCTCATTGGCCCGAACGGCGCTGGCAAGACAACGGTGTTCAACCTGCTCACCGGGGTCTATCAGCCCGACAAGGGCGACATCTTCCTCGCGAGCCAGCGCCTCAACGGCAAGAAGCCATCTGCGATCGCGCAGGCGGGTCTCGCGCGCACGTTCCAGAACATCCGCCTGTTCGCCGAGCTCTCGGTGCTCGACAACGTGCGCACGGCGGCCGGCGTACGCGCCAGGAGCGGGCTGTGGCGGAGCCTCCTGCGTACGCCGCTGTACCTGGCCGAAGAGAACGCGATCAGCGAGCGGTCTCTCGATCTGCTCGACGTGCTTGGCATCGCGCACCGCGCCGGCGAGCAGGCGAAGAGCTTGCCGTACGGCGATCAACGCCGGCTCGAGATCGCGCGGGCTCTGGCGACCGAGCCGAAGGTCCTGCTACTCGACGAACCCGTCGCCGGCATGAACACGCAGGAGAAGCGTGCGATGACCTCCCTGATCGAGTCGCTCCGTTCGCGGTTCGACGTCGCGATCTTTCTGATCGAGCACGACATGGGGCTCGTCATGGATATCTGCGAGCACATCACCGTGCTCGATCATGGCGTGACGATCGCGGCGGGTGTCGCCAAGGACGTCCAGCAGGATCCGAAGGTGATCGAGGCGTACCTCGGCGTTCCCGACGAAGAAGAGGCGGCGAGCTGATGGCGCTCCTCGAGGTCAAGGATCTCGACGTCCACTACGGTGGCATCCATGCGCTCAAGGGCGTGTCGTTCTCCGTCGAGCAGGGCCAGGTCGTCACGTTGATCGGTGCGAACGGTGCCGGCAAGACCACGACGCTGCGCGCGATCTCGGGGCTCGTGAAGGCGTCGAAGGGTAGCGTGATGTTCGACGGCAGGTCGATCAGCGGGCTCGGCGCGCATCAGATCGTCGCCCGTGGGCTCGCGCATGCGCCGGAAGGCCGCGGCATCTTCGCCAACCTCACCGTCGACGAGAACCTCCAGATGGGTGCGTACCTGCGCAAGGACTCCGCCGCGGTCGCCAAGGATCGCGAGCGAGCCCTCGAGCTGTTCCCGCGGGTGCGCGAGCGGCTGTCCCAGAACGCAGGAACCCTGTCCGGCGGCGAGCAGCAGATGCTGGCGATCGCTCGCGCGCTGGTCGCTCGGCCCAAGCTGCTGCTGCTCGACGAGCCGTCGCTCGGGCTCGCTCCGCAGATCGTGGCGCTGATCTTCAAGATCGTGCGGACGATCGCCGCCGAGGGGACGACGATCCTGCTGGTCGAGCAGAACGCGCATCAGGCGCTGCGGGTCGCGAACACGGCGCACGTGCTCGAGGTCGGTGCGCTCGTCGCGTCCGGGCCCGCGAAGGAGCTCGCCGCCGACGACAAGATCCGCAAGGCCTACCTCGGCGTGCACTGACGGTCGTTCGTCGATTCGGGACAATCCGTTCCGTCCGTCCGCTTGCTCAGGAGCGGCGCCTTCGCCACTATCCGCGGCATGAAGCTCCTTGCAGTACTCGCCTCGCTGGTCGTTGCCGCTGCGTGCGGATCGAAGGCCCCCGCGACCACCACCACGGGCGGTGGCGATACCGCGGGATCGGCAACGCCGGTCCTCCCGGATGTCCCGTTCGAGAAGCTCGATCACGACCAGCAGATCCAGTTCATGAAGGAAGTCGTCGTCCCCACGATGGCACCGCTGTTCAAGGAGCACGACGCCAAGGAGTTTGCCGAGTTCGGGTGCGAGACCTGCCACGGCCCCGGAGCCGAGAAGGGCGAGTTCGAGATGCCGAACCCCGATCTGCCGAAGCTGAACTTCGCCGACATGAGCAAGCACAAGAAGGAAGATCTCGAGTGGATGGGCAAGGTCATCAAGCCAACGATGGCGAAGCTGCTCAAGGAGCCCGAGTACTCGCCGGAGAATCCGACGGGCTTTGGTTGTGTGCACTGCCATACGCCCGAAGCGAAGTAAGGCGAACGCTGAGTCGTGATGCATGAGTGCGACGTGCGTGCGCTCACGTCGCAGCGTCGGACACGCGCACCCGTTGATTCCGATGTGCGGAGATTCATACGTCGAAGATCTCTCGTCGTCGTGGCGTAGGCGTTGCAACACCTAACGCAACAGATCAACCAACGAGGGAGACCGCGATGACCGAGAACAACAATAACAATCGCAAGAACCAGGGCCCGGGACAGCAAGGTGATCAGCAGCGCCAGCGCACTGCTGGCCAGGATCAGAAGGCCGGCCAGAACAAGCAGGGCCAGCAGGGCGGCCAGGCCGACCAGCAGCGCGATCAGGATCGAGACCTGAAGCGCGACAAGATGGGCGAGCAGCAGGGCCAGCAGGGCCAGAAGGACGGTCAGGACCGCATGAAGCAGGGCAACCAGCCGGGCCAGGGCCAGCAGCAGGGCGACCTCGGCAAGGGGACGGTCGGTAACGTCGAGGATATCGAGGATATCGACGACGTCGAGGACGTCGGTAACACCGACGCCAACGCTGACGAAGAGAAGGTGACCCAGCGCAATCCAGCGCAGCAGCAGCAGGGTCGCACCGATCAAAAGAAGTAGCGCAACTCCTTTCTAGTAGCTTGGACTTCGAGGACCCGAGGCCGCAGCACCAGCGGCGTCGGGTCTTCTTGTCGGGAGGCCCCATGGACATCATCGAGCTGATCACAGCCGATCACGACGAAGCCGCGAAACTGATCGAAGAGCTCGATCAGTTTGCCGCCGACGACTCGCGCACGAGCGAGGCGATGCGCATCGCGGTGAAGCTGGCGGTCGCCCTCAAGACTCATGCGAAGGCCGAGGAACGCATCCTCTACGAATCGATGCGCACGGCGACGGCGCAGCTGGCCGAGTTCGCGCTCGAGGGCCCGTACGAGCATCAGGCTCTGGACCTCATGCTCGACAAGCTCGCGGTCCATCGACCCGGACCGGAGCTACGCGCCATCCTCCACGTGATCAAGGCCCAGTTCGAGCATCACGCCCGCGTCGAGGAAGAAGGCGTCATGCTGCCGGCCGTCCGCGAGGCGTTTCGCGATCACGAACGTGCGCAGCTGGCGCGCGACTTCCTCGATGTGAAGGAGCGACTGCAGCCGCAGATCGTCCGGCAGGTCGGTGCACCGGCTCGCGGCACGCACGATGGCCGCGGATTCCACATCCACGGACATCGTCGCTAGACGGGGGCCCCATGCATCGGCTCCGGTGCCGCCGCCGGCCTGCCAGGGGTAGATATGGGGCGCGGACCGCCATGGTGACGGGGTGCTTGGGCACAGCGGGATCATAGGGCTATAACCCCGTTCCCGTATGCAAGCGCACGAGCTGTCCGCGCACGTCCATCACGAGGACGCCGACGACGAGGAGCACAACAAGGCCGGCGAGCGCCGGACCAAGTGGGTGGTCCTGATCTCGCTCGTCATGATGGTCGGCGAGCTGACGGTCGGCTACCTCACGGGATCCATGTCGCTGACCGCCGACGGCTGGCACATGGGTACCCACGTCGGCGCCCTGGGCCTGACGCTGGTCGCGTACTGGTACGCACGGACCCGCGCCGGCAACGATGCGTTCAGCTTCGGGACGGGGAAGGTCTATGCACTCGCGGGCTACACGAGCGGCGTGATGCTGCTCCTGGTCGCGCTGATGATGGGCATCGAGAGCATCGAGCGGCTGATCGAGCGGCCGCCCGTCGATTTCCGCGAGGCGTTGCCGATCGCCGCACTCGGCTTCGCGGTCAACCTCGTGTGCGCGCTG
>JACCQV010000434.1 GCA_013813945.1 Deltaproteobacteria bacterium
CCACGTGCACGAACGACCTTAACTGACCAGCATTGGGGCTAGTGCGACCTTTCCCGTCGAGCTTCCAGCCGCGCGCGACGCCCGGAACAAGCGGGCCCGCAAGGAGATGGAGGAACACCAGTACCGCTGAGGCGGGACGAAGTCTTCTGCACGCCTCGCGCGTTGAAGCCACATGCTTGCCAACTCGTCCGTCCCACCCGTTCCTCGGTATCTCGGCTCCGTCTTCATGGGTGGGCTCGCTGCGGCGCTCGTGGTGCTGCCGATCGCAGCCGCCATGATGGCGAACCGGGTCGAATCCCGAGCCGTCGACCCGTGCGCGCCCACGTTCGACACCCGCGCGCTGTCGGATCGAGATCGCGGCCTCGTCGCGCGCCGCTTGCTCGCGTGCTCCGATGTGGCGCATGGCCGGATCACAGGGAGTGCGTATCGCGCGCAGATCGCTGCGATCGATGCTGCATGGACGCGCGAGCCCGCGGTGGTCACCGCACCGCCCGCGACCCAGTGGGCGTCCTCTGTACGCGATTTCTCGACGCAGTACACCTCCTCGTCGTGGGCTGCGACCAAGGTGCTCGGTGCACCGGACGTGTTTCCCGGCCACGGCGACAACGCGAATGCATGGGCCTCACTCGACGCGGATGATCGCGACGAGTGGATCGATGTGCGCTACGCGCAGCCGATGCGGATCAGCGCCGTCGAGGTCTACGAGAACTTCAACCCCGGATCGATCAGCCGGATCGAGCTGATCACGACGGAGGGCCGGTACATCACGGGCTATGAAGGATCGCCGTCCGCGACGGGGCAGGGTGGCAACAAGCTGCGGGCGGAGGTCGGCTGCACGAGCGCTGCGATCGTGGGAGTGCGCGTGACGCTCGCGTCGCCGATGGTCGCCGGATGGAATGAGCTCGACGCGATCGGCATCGTGCCTTGCGCCGAGTAGCCGACGGGCTGCTACGCTTCGCGGGTGACTCCTCGCCGTGACCGAGCGCTGCGTGCGGCGCTCGCATGCTCCCTGCTAGCAGCCTGCGGCGCCCCCGCGGTCCCGCCTCCGACGAAGCCCGCGCCGCCCCCGCGAGCAGAACCGATCGCCGTCGCGACGCCGACCCCAGCCTCGCCGATCGAGAGCGGTGCGCCGTCGTGGATCGGGGTCCGGTTCGACAAGACCGCGACGACGGTGCTGCGCGTGATCCCCGGATCTCCCGCGGACCTCGGCGGCCTGCGCGTCGGCGATGAGGTGATCAGCCTCGACGGGAAGCCTGCGCTGAGCGCACCGAACCTGGTGCGCGAGATCCGTAGCCGCGGCACCGGTGCCAAGGTCGCGCTGGTCGTGATGCGGGCAGGCAAGCAGGTGAGCCTGTCGTTCACGGTCGAGGCACGCCCTGATGACGGCGAGCTCGTCCGGCGCGCGCTGGTCGGCAAGCCGGCACCGGGGTTTGCCGCGGATCTCGTCCACGGCACATATCCCGTCGCGCTCGCCGAGCTGACCGGGCAGGTCATCGTCCTCGACTTCTGGGCGACGTGGTGTGGGCCGTGCAACATGACCATGCCGACGCTCGATGCGTGGCAGACCAAGTACGGCCCCAAAGGGCTGCGGATCATCGGCGTCTCGAGCGAGGATCGCGTCGACATCAAGCAGTTCGTCGACGCGCGTCCACTCGCGTACTCGATCGCGCGGGATGCCGAGGCGAGGATCGCACGCGACTACTACCTGCTCGGTGTTCCAATGCTCGTCGTGATCGACCGCACCGGAATCGTCCGTCACGTGCAGCTCGGTGCGTCAGACTTCGCGTCCGTCGAGACCGCGTTCTCGCGCCTGCTCTGACTCCCGACCCCGAATCAGCGGCTTGCCGCCCTGTCCGCGGATGGCCGCGAGTTGCTAGGGTAGCCCCGTGGGACGCGCCTTCGAGAAACGCAAGCACACGATCTTCGCGCGGATGGATCGCGTGGCGAAGCAGTTCAGCAAGATCGGCAAGGACATCGCGATCGCCGTCAAGGGCGGCGGCACGAGCCCGGACGCCAACCCGTCTCTGCGGCGCGTGCTGCAGAACGCGCGCGCGCTCAACATGCCGAAGGAGAAGATCGACGCCGCGATCAAGAAGGCCAGCGGCCAGGGTGCGGCCAACTACGACATCATCATCTACGAGGGCTACGCGCCCCACGGCGTCGCCCTCCTGGTCGAAGCCGCGACCGACAACGTCACGCGCACCGTCGCGAACGTTCGCCACGCCTTCACGCGCTACGGCGGCAACATGGGCTCGACCGGCAGCGTCTCGTTCATGTTCCATCGCCAGGGTGTGTTCCGCCTCGATCCCGAGGGAATCGATCGCGACAGCCTCGAGCTCGAGCTGATCGATCACGGGCTCGTCGCGCTCGACGAAGGCGAGTCCGACAAGGGCGCCAAGCAGCTCCTCGTGCGCTGCGCCTTCACCGACTTTGGCACGATGGCGACCGCGATCGAGAGCCGCAAGCTCAAGGTGATCTCGACCGAGTCCGACTACGTCGCCGAGACCTCGACCGAGCTCCCCGACGACAAGGCCGACGAGGTGATGAAGCTCGTCGCCGCCCTCGAAGAAGACGACGACATCCAGAACGTCTACAGCAACCTCGCCTGATGCCTACATCCGGCCGCTGAGCAGCATCACGACGAGGATGACGGCGATGATCGCCGCGGGCGACCAGCCGGCTGCGCCGAACTTGCCGTGGCCGAAGCCACCGCCGAGGAGCGCAATCAGGAGAACGATAACGAGGATGGTCAGCATTATCCCGAGGTGTGCAAGGGAGTGGCCACACGACACCGGCCTCAGAGGCTGGGGCACGGGCATCTGGCCGTGCGGGAGCGCTCGCCGTATCCACTCAACTCGGCGATTCCCCTGCACCGGGGCCAAAATACCGTCTACGCTCGACAGCACGGTGAAAGCGATCATCGTCCTTGCGGTCGGAGCTCTCCTCACGACACCCGTCCGCGCAGAATTCTCGGTCGAGGCCGCGATCGACGATGGCTATCATCCGAACGAGCCCGGCCCCGTCTACCTCACCGCCGCGCAGCGACGTGCGCGCGCCGAGCTGATCCGCGATACTGCGGCGTCTGCGGGGATGACGAATGCGGCGCTGCTCGCCGGCATCGGCGAGGTCGAGACGACCTTCGCGCACTGCTGGTCGGAGGCGACGTGGGCCTGCAAGGGTCCGAGCTCGTCCTCGTGCGCGGGCGGCCCGGTGATCGCCGGTGCATCCGACGGCGCGTGCTCGCTGCAGCAGGGTGGACTCGGAATGTTCCAGTTCGACGCGGGAACCCACACGCAGACCGTCGCGACCTACGGCCCAGACATCGTGACGATGCAGGGCAACGTCAATGCAGTGATTCCGTTCATCGTCACGCGCGCGATCGAGTCCGTCGCTGGCGTCAACACCGAGGCCGAGGCGATGGCCTGGATGAACTCGATCACGATCGCGAATGGTAACGCGCAGTACGAGGACTGGCTGTACTTCATCGCCTGGCGCTACAACGGCTGCCGGGGCTGCACGACGCAGATCAACAAGTACCGAAACGGCACGAACAAGCTGCGCGACGAATTCGGCCCCGACTTCTGGACGATCATTCCGCCGGTCGATCCCGTGGATCCCATGGATCCCGTGGACCCCGTCGATCCCGACGATCCCGACGGACAAGGCG
>JACCQV010000452.1 GCA_013813945.1 Deltaproteobacteria bacterium
GTCCGGGGCCGGGGGGGCGGGCGGGGATCGCGCGGCGCGCTGGGGACGTCCGGGCTCGGAAGCTCGACCGCATCCGTGGCGTCGCCCTCGACCAGCCGGCCCGTGGGGGCCCGACCGACGGCGGGACTCGGGGTCGTGCGCGTCGCGATGTACGTGGAGCTTGCTTCCGGTGTGGACGACGACGCCGTCAGATCCGGACCGTCGTCGTACACGACAAGATCCGCACCCGGGGTGGACCAGGTATCGCACAGGCGGCACGCCACGAGCGCGTAGACGATGGCGTGCGCCATGCGCTGATCAACGTCGCGATGCGCCGCCTCGAGCTCGGGCAGGCTCGTGCCCGTCACGAGGCTCTGGAGCACGGGGCGCTCGGCATCGGTGAACACGAACTGCTCGATCGCGGGCAGGGCATCGGGCTTGATCTTGAAGCCGGCACCAAACGTGCGCAGCGCATCGGCGAGGCGCTGCTGGCTCAGGTTCATCCGTGCGCCGAGATAGATCACCTCGCGAACGTCGATATCCGCCCCCGGCGGCATCGCGATCCGTTCGTCCGCCGCGTAGGTGCCCTTCTCGATCGAGAAGGTTCGGGCGGCACGCTGGACGACCAGGCGATGACGCAGCTTGGCGATGTGCTCGGGCAACAGGCCGGCGATCTCCGCGAGGAGCTCGAGCTCGTCCCGATCTTTGTTTTCCAGGATCTGTCGGTTGAGCTCGGGAGCCTGGGTCGACGTCACCAGGTGGTTGGTGAGCGCGAGCCGGACCGCGGCATCGGATGCAAGTGGCGAGGTCGCCCCGACGATGCGACCGAGATCGAAGGAGATCGAGAACTCCTTCCCATCGGCATTCAGTGTCAGCAGTCCGGTGAACTGCTGCACGCCGAGCCCCGCCAGGGTGACACCCCAGGGTCGATCGGTGACGGCTCCGCTCGAACGCAGCACTACCAAGACGCTTCCTCATCTCGGCGGCTGACACAAGTCGGGATCGCGGTCTGTCGCAGCCGGATGGTCGTTATGCCTGGACTCCTTGGCGGGTCGGCGCTTCAGCGGCGCTTGGAGCCTCTTGGCTTGCCCTTTGCGGCCGGCTTGCCCTTTGCGGCCGGCTTGCCCTTCGCGGCCGGCTTGGCTTTCGCGGCCGGCTTGGCCTTCGCGGCCGAGTTTCCTCTGGCAGCGGGCTTGGACTTTGCGGCGCGCTTTGCCGCCGTCGCGCGCTTCTGATACTTCGGCTCGTAGAGCTGGACCTCGACGCCGCCCGGCATCTCGAAGTAGGTCACGTAGCCATAGCCGTGATCGACGGGGTCGTGCTTGAACGTCACACCGCGAGCCCGCATCTCGGCCACCGTGGTCGTGATGTCGTCGCAGTAGAACGAGACATCGTGCGTGCCGCTCGGCGGCTGCCCCGAATCGTCGATCGGATGGACGCCGAGGTCGGCCTCGGGCAGGTCGAAGATCAACCAGCCACCACCGGTGTCCGTGAACGGCAGCTTCACGGCATCGCGCAGGAACATGCGCATTGCCTCTGGTTCCGACGAGTAGAACAGTCCGTGTAGTCCTCGAATCATGATTTCCCCCCCCGGCCAGGGAAGCTATCAGGGAGTGACAGTGACAGTCGTCGGCTCGACCCAGTGCTTGTGTTCGTTCGTGTAGTACAGGTACGTGCGCGACGCTGGCGAGGTAAATGTCCCGGGCACCGACGCCATCAGCTCGAGCGGCACGTCCTTGACGACTCCTGGCGGCAGCGCGCGGAAGTACAGGATGACCTCGCGAGCCCGCGTCTCGTAGAAGTCGATCAGCTTCTTGTCACGCAGCTCCTGGAGCTGCCAGGTCTGGAACGTCAGCCCGCCTGGCAGGCCGATCCGCGCGAGCGTCATTGGAATGCCGTCGCGCGTCGTGTTGGTGATGCGGACGTCCATGTGCACACCTTCTCCGAGCTTCGCCGTCGTCTTCGCGAGGGTCGTCGCGAGCGCGACCTTCGTCGCCGGATGCGACGCGGGAACCTTGCTGCCCCACGTGACCAGACCGCTGTAGGGCAGAGCCGACGTCGACTCGAGCGTCACCTCGATGACGTTCTTGCCGGGGCGCAGGTGCTCTCCGAGCGGCAGCTCGATCGCGCCCTGGTGCCCTTTCTCGAAGCTGATCTTGCCGACCTGCTCACCGTTGATCTTCAGGATCACGGTACCGGCCGCATCGGTGCGGCGCGATTCCTTTGCGTAGATCGTCAGCGCCTTGAGTGCGAGAACGGTCGACTGCGTCGAGCCGTACCCACCGAAGCCGTTGCGATGAGCGTTGAGCCACTCGACCGCGCGCCGAACCGCCGGCATGTACTCGGGACCGGCCGCCATCATTGCCATCGCGGCGATCGACGTCGACTCGATCGTCAGCGCCTCGCCGCCCGATCGCGTGATCGAGTGATCCGCTCCGGTGAACGACCCATCCTGCGTCTGGAGCGCGACGAGGCGATTCACCGCAGTTCGGGTCGAAGCACCCCTGGGTCGCGCGTTGACGAGCGTCTTCGCTGCCATTGCGAGCAGATATGGATCCTTGGTCGTCGTCGCGATCTGCTGCTGGCGCGCGAGCTCGGGCTCGAGATCCTTCTCGCCGGCTTCTGTCAGCGCGTAGGTGATGTAGCCATCCGTCACCTCCGGACTCGCAGCACCGAACGAGTCGAGTGCCTGCGCACTGCGCTCGAAGCCGCCCTTGCCGTCGCGCCGGCCGCGCAGCCACGAGCGAGTTCGATCGATCATCGTGCGATCGACGGCGCCGTAGACCTTGGACATGTCCTTGAACTCCATGAGGCCGTACGCGGTCAGCGCCTCGTGCCCGGGGTTGGAGCCGAACCACTCGTAGCCCCTGGACTTGGTCTCGTAACCGGTGAGCAGGGCGTACCCCTTGTCGAGCGCCTTGTTCGCACGCTCCACGATCGCTGGCGACGCTGCCTTGTTCTCCTCCAGGTAGCCAAGGATCATGATGTTCGGATAGTTCACGCTCGACGCCTGCTCGAAGCAGCCACCGGGCTCCGCGATCATGGCCTCGGTTCCCTGGACCATGGTCGCCAGTGGCGACGGATAGAGCGTCAGCATGCCTCGCATCGTTCCGGGCATCACGTCCGAGATCAGCAGCTCGTGGAGCACGGTGCCAGTCAGCGTCCCCGAGACAGACAGCTGCTGCGGGAAGCCGATCGGTGCGACGACGATCGTCTTCTCGATGTCATCCCGCAGGTTCGCTGCTTCCACGGCGATCAGGATCTTGCCGTCCTCGACGACCTTGCCGTCGCCGACGACCTCCAGATCGTAGAACGTCGCGCGGCGCTCGTTCGGTGCGAGCTCGAGCGTCGGTGCCAGCCCCCCGCTCCTGAGCTTGAAGGCCTTGCCGAAGGTGGCCGCGAGGTTCGCCGTGTATGGCTGATTCGTCTCGTTGGAGATCGTGACCGGCAGGCGGATCCGATCACCTGCGTTGACCTCGAGCGGCAGCTTGACCGCGAGTGACACCGGCTTCTTCGACCGCACGAGCGTCTCGCCGCGGCCCAGCCTGCCTGCGCCGGCCGCCTCGGCGGTGACCTTGAACGACGTGACCTCGTCCGAGAGGAAGAACGTCAGCGACGCCTTGCCGGTCACATCGGTCGCGACACGTGGCGCCCACAGCAGCGTCTCGCGAAAATCGGTGCGCGGACCGTCATAGCGGACCTCGTAGGTGGGCATCGGGAACTGCCGCGTCGGCACCAGGCAGCAGTACGGATCTGCAGGACCAACCTCGTTGCGGTTCCTGGCACCGCGGATCTGCTTGCGGCGAACATCTGCCTCCAGGCCGACGTCGAAGCCCTGGTTGTCGAATGCGCCGAACCCGCCGATGCTCCCCTGCGCCGCCATCACCTCTCCACCCCAATCCTCGTCGGCAGCGGCATCCATCTGCGCCATTGGCTCTGGCGGTGCCATCGCTGGCTGCCGCGCGGCCACCACGATCTCCTCGGCATCGTCGTCGACCGCGGGCTCGCGCTT
>JACCQV010000459.1 GCA_013813945.1 Deltaproteobacteria bacterium
GCGCAGCTCACCGCAGTCCTCGCCGCGCGCGAGGTCGGCGCGGTTGTGAACGCCGGTGACGCGAAACGGCAGCACCGCGAGATCCCACGCGCCCGGGTCGCTGCCGTGCATCGCGGCGACCTCGCCGAGGAACTGCGCGAACGTCGCGCGCCCGGCGCCCGGCCCGCTCGCGAACGATCGGAACCAGCGATCGAGCAGCGCGCCACCATGACCATCGTCGCTGATCGCGGCCATCACGCGTGCAAACGAGATCGTGGTCGGATCGTCGAGCAGCGCCGGATCGAACCAGGCGATCGCGCGCTCGCGCTGGGCGGGTGGTGGTGGCGTGCCGCGGGCCCACACGGTGAGGGTCCCGGGCCCGACGGCGAGATCGATGTCGCCACTGGCGGTGTGCGGTGCGATCCACTCGCCATCGATCCATGCTTCGAGCACGAGGGGCCGGTCGCCGACCTGGATGGTGACGTCGCCGTCGACGCGACTCGTGATCGCGCCCTCGAGGTTCTCGTCCAGCGCGCTCGCAAGGTCGATGACCGCCTCGGGCTCCTCCCCGCACGAGGTGACGGCGAGCAGCGCGGCGCAGAACCGGAGGGTGAGCCGCCAAGAGCGCCAAGGACGCCAAGCAGAAAGGGAATTGATACGGAACACCGTCCGTGCTCCATCTTCTTGGCGCTCTTGGCGTTCTTGGCGGCTCATCTCTTCTTCTGGAAGGAGTCTGTTCGGCCGAGGGTCTCTTCGGGTGAGAGTCTTCCGATTACCGAGAGCGCCGGCGTCGATACCCGAGCACGACCACGAGCATCGCCAGCAGCACGGAGCCTCGACCACCGCCCACGCCACAGCAGCCACCGGGTGCCGTGTCATCTCCGGTGTTCCCGCCACCACCACCGCCGCCATCGGGCCCACCACTCCCCGTGCCAGCATCGGGCGCACCGTCGGTCTCGGGCTCCGGCGTCCCGATGGTGCGCGCCACGCGCGAGACCGAGACCTCGTCGATCGTGCCCGCGAAGTTGATGCCGACGCCGCACGCGGGGCGCGTACCGACTCCGCCGATCGTCAGCTTGTCGGTCGTGCCGTCGAGGGCGGCCGGCGGGAACACCTGGTCGGCGACGACCTGATCGTCGAACCGGATCTGCATCCGGCCGCTCTGCGCGTCGTACTCCGCGGTGACCTTGGTCCAGGTGCCGCCGTCCGCCGTGATCTCCGCAGCCGAGTAGAGCTCGCGGATCACGCTGCCGCTGACCCGCACGCGCGCGCGGATCCCGCCGGACTCTTCGAGCGTCAGGCTGTAGGCGTCGCCCTTGCGCAGCAGCGTGCGGAAGTTGTTGTCGCCGTCGCAGTCCGGATCGCCAGCGGGACGGATCGTCATCTCCATCGTGATGCCGTTGGTCGGGGACAAGCTCGGGTCATGGTTGACCTCGAGCCAGCCGTTCGCCGCATCGACGGCCTTGCCGAGCACGCCGTTGTTCGCGCCCGGAAAGCTGGTCTGGCCCTTGAGCGCTGCAGTGTTGAAGTACCCGGAGACGTCGGGACTGCGCGTACGATCGAGATCGCCCGCGGGGTTCACCGACTCGTTCATGTGCCAGAGGCCGGCGTACTTGCCGTCGAGACCATCGTCGAACGAGACCTCGACGTAGTTGCTGGTGTTGGTGCCGAAGAACGGCCAGACATCGGCGCCCGCGGTCACGGGAAGCTGAGAGAACGTCGTCGGCCCCGGTGACGAGAAGAACAGGCGTACGCCGTCCGTGGTCGAGGGGTTGATGCCACCGTCGATGTGGGCGATGCCCCAGTTGGTCGGGTAGCCGAGGACGGCGGTCGCGTTGCGGCGAGGACCGCAGCCACCTGGATCGTCGGGCCCGCGACACGCCATCAACGCGGCGGAGAACATCACGCCGTCGCCGTCGGGGAGCATCCAGGGATACGCACCGTAGACGGGTACGTTGTCGGCGAAGGCGGTGCCGTCGGCGGCGCGCAGCTGCCGCATTGCGAGGCGGTACTTCGTGTTGACCGCCGGATCCTTGTACATGTGCGAGATCGATCGAGCGGGAGACCAGCCGGTGGCACCGCACGCCGTCGACGACACCGAGTACAGAAGCTGACCGCCGCCGCTCGGCAGGTCGCCCTGCCAGATCATCAGCTTGCCGTCGCGGGT
Source organism: Deltaproteobacteria bacterium (assembly GCA_013813945.1). Classification (GTDB taxonomy): domain Bacteria; phylum Myxococcota_A; class Polyangia; order Haliangiales; family Haliangiaceae; genus JABFXX01. The sequence continues at coordinate 2,147 of JACCQV010000459.1, forward strand.
GAACGTCGGCTCGATCCCGTGCAGCGCTCCTCCGCCGGAGACCGCCAGCGGCTCGAGAGCGCCCCAGTCGTACGCGACCGGCCGCGCAGCCGGTGTGTTCGGATTCTCGACGCGGAGCGCGAGGTGCCTGCGCCGCATCACCATGCCGCCACCGGCGACGTCACGCATCGCGTCGGAGTCGATGATCTGGACGTCGTAGCAGGCGAACGGTCCACCGGGATTGTTGTTCGCATCGCACGCGTACGGTGCGCGCGTCGGATCGGGCTCGCAGATCGCGAGCGCGTTCTCGCCGTTGGGCCCGCCGGCGACGATCGTCATCGGCGAGCTCCACATCGGTCCGGTCGCGTCGGGCAGCCCGTCGGGGCGCAGCGTCACGCCCTCGGGACGCAGGACATAGGCTTGCCAGCCCACGGAATCGGCGACCAGATAGAGCCGGCCATCGAACGACGCGTTGTGGCCGTTGCCGCCGAACACGCTCGGCACCGACGGCGAGCTCGTGGCAGCGCCGACGATGGCGGGGGCGATGACGAGTCCGAGGACCCACAGCTTCCTGCGCAACATGCGGCGAATCTACGCACGCGATCCGGCTGCAATGGCGCAGAACCGGCCGCATGTACCGAGCTGTTACCTGGTCGGAAGTGGAGCTTCCAACTATTCGCGAGAGCGCTCTACTCTCGGCGCCAGCGCTCGCGCCGCGATCCATCCGGCCGGGCAGCCGTGCACGGCTCGAACCCTGCGGGCGGCGACGGATCGGAGAGCACGAGCTCGAGCACGTCGTTGGCACATGAAGTCACGTGAACCGGAGCCTTCGCGATGCACTCCACGCCACCGCGCATGTAACGCCGCTTGATCTCACCGGTGATGCCGCTCGGTGTACGCCGCAGATCGATCACGCGGGGTGCGGTCTCGATATCGGCAGTGCTTCCCTCGGGGCGCCCGTCCGGGAACAGCGGATAGATCTCCAGCTCCCCGCTGCGCTCGAGGATCATCCAGCGCTCGTCGGCAGCGTGGTCGCTGCGCCACGGACCTGCGAGCGGTTGATCGCACGACGTCACCGGGTCGCGCCGCGAGCACGCAGTGGCGATGACGGCGAGCGCGATCATCGCGGCCCGCAGCGCCGGGGCCATCACGCGCCCGCTTGAGCCTTGAGTGCCTCGGCCTGATCGTGCGCGCGCAGCGCATCGATGATGTCGTCGAGGCCGCCGTCCATGATCGCGGGCAGGTTGTGCTTGGTCAGGCCGATCCGGTGATCGGTGACGCGGTCCTGCGGGAAGTTGTACGTGCGGATCTTCTCGGAGCGATCACCGGAGCCGACCTGCGACTTGCGCGATGCCGCCTCGGCCGCTGCCTGGCGCTCGCGCTCGGCCTCGAGGATCCGCGAGCGCAAAATCTTCATCGCCTTTGCGCGGTTCTTGATCTGCGAGCGCTCGTCCTGACACGCGACGATCGTCATCGTCGGCAAGTGCGTGATGCGCACCGCGGAGTCCGTCGTGTTGACGTGCTGACCGCCCGCGCCGCTCGAGCGGTAGGTATCGATCTTGAGGTCCTTCTCGTCGACCTTGACATCGACCTCTTCCGCCTCGGGCAGCACGGCGACGGTCGCCGCTGACGTGTGGATACGACCCTGCGCCTCGGTGGCCGGGACGCGCTGCACGCGATGAACACCCGACTCGAACTTCATCTTCGAGAAGACATCTTTGCCGTCGACCAGCACGATGACTTCCTTGAATCCGCCCGAGCTGCCTTCGTTGATGGACATCACCTCCATCTTCCAGCCCTGACGCTCGGCGTACCGCGTGTACATCCGGTACAGATCGCCCGCGAACAGCGCGGCCTCGTCACCGCCCGTGCCGCCCCGGATCTCGATGATCGCGTTCTTGCCGTCCGCCGGATCGCGCGGCAGCAGCAGGATCTTGATCGCCTGCTCGGCGACGATCTTCTGCTCTTCGAGCTGAACCGCTTCCTCGCGCGCCATCTCGCGCAGCTCGGAGTCGGTCTCGGCGTCGACCATCTGCCTGGCCTGCTTGAGATCGGCGAGCAGCTTCTCGTATTTTTTCCACGCCGGAACCAGCGCATCGAGCTCGGAGTGCTCGCGCGACAGCTTGAGGAACTCGGCGCGCTTGTTGATGACCTCGGCGGTGCCGAGCAGCGAACCGAGCTCTTCGTGCCGGCGCTCGAGCGCCGACATCTTGTCCTTGAAACTCTGCTGGTCGAACATGGGCCGAGGCCCGCGCGAAGCTATTTGGTTTCGGTGGGCTTCGCTTCGGCGGTCTTGGCGACGCCGACGTTCGCGTACTTCTTGTTGAAGCGGTCGATCCGTCCGGCCGTGTCCATCAGCTTCTGCTTGCCCGTGAAGAACGGGTGGCAGTTCGAGCAGATGTCGACGCCGTGATCTCCACGCGTGGAGAAGGTGTCGTGGATGGCGCCGCACGCGCAGTTGATGCGAGCGGGGCGGTAGTGAGGATGGTTGGCAGAGTCTTTCATGGGGAACCTCGTTGCTTCGCCGACGCGAAGGGCTCGGGTGAGCCACGCTTTATAGGGATCCACCGGCCAAAACGCAAGCGACCTAACCCAGCGAAATCACGACATGCGAGGCTTCCCGCCGAGCCGGACGGGAGCCTTGTCGGGGTACAGGGGCAGGATCTCGTGCCCGATCCGGAGATCCCGCACGCCCCGGTACTTCGCCGCGAGGTCGAGCGACAGGTAGACCTTGTTGCTGTCGTAGACCCCGAAGCTGGTCGACACCACCATCTGCTCGTCGCCCACGCACTCGTAGCCCTCGGGGGTCACGTCGTGCCCGTAAATCGCCATCGTGCCGTTGCCCATGCCCCGCAGGAACCGCCGGGCCTCGGCCCCGGTCGCGGAGCGCGCCCACAGGATCTTGCCGACGATCGGCGTGTCGAGCACGTCGAGCGGGCTGTCGTACGCCGCACCCGAGAGGTCGGCGGCCTCGACGTCCGCGATCGTGTCGACCTGCGCGGCCGGCGCGCCATGGGTGAACACCGCGCCGCACTTGCTGACCGCGGCGAGGGCGAACGTGTGGATGATGCCGCGCATCCGGGCCGTGCCCGCGGGCCCGAGGATCTGCTCGAGCAGCGCGACCTCGTCGGCGGCGAACTTCGCCGTGTGCGGACCACCGACGTGGCCGTGCTCGTGATTGCCGAGCAGCGCGTGAACTCGACCGGGGTACTGAGCCGCGAGGCCGGCGTAGGCGATCATGACCTCGCCCGAAGCGTCGCGATAATACTCACCGAGGAAGTCGGGCCAGTCCTCGGGATCGATGTGCGGGCCGTGGATCAGGTCCCCGGTGAACAAGAGGTGCGCGTCGCCCTGATACGTGAGCAGCGCTTCTTCGAAGATCTCCACCATGCGCAGGTAGTCGCGCATGCAGCCCTGGAGGTCGGTGCACACGAGGAGCCGACCGCGGTCGGGTAATCGCAGCACGCGCGCCATCGGCATTCACGCTACCAAGACCCCTCCGGTCCCGATAGGACGTGGTCGGAGAATCGCGATGTGGGACACTTGGGGCGATGCGACGCGTGAGAGCGATCGTCTCCGGCCGTGTTCAGGGCGTTTCCTATCGCGCATCTACCGCGGATGAGGCGCAGCGCCTGGGGCTCGCCGGCTGGGTGAAGAATCGCGTGGATGGCAGGGTCGAGCTCGAGGCGGAAGGGCCCCCGGACCGCATCGCCGATCTACTGGCGTGGTGCGAGCACGGGCCCCCCGCTGCGCGCGTCTCGGGGGTTGCCGTCGAGGAGCTCACTCCCCTGGCGGCCGAGGATGGCTTCACGATCCGTCGGACCGACTGAGCGGGTCTACGGATCGACCACCACCGTCGCCTCCGCGAAGGCCTGCGCAGGCGACGCGGGACCGACGTCGTGGAGCGCGATCCCGGTAGGGATGGCGTAGGGCAGGCATCGATCGCCGGTGCTGAGGTGAAAGAGCGCCGCGCCGTGGACGGCACCGATCGCGTGGAGCGCGCCTCCCGCGGCGAGGGCGAACGTCGCCGCCGGCGAGCACGCGCCGGTGTGGACCTCGGCCAGGGGCACGACGACCCGACAGGTCGCGTCGTCGAACAGCTCGATCACCTCGATCGTCGTGACCGGCAAACAGCGCAGTGCCCCGTCGATCTCGGTGCGCCGACACTCGGAGTCGAGCGCATCATCGCGCATGAACGCATCCGCGATCCGCACGTCATCGGCTGCGAGCGTGATCGCATGCAGTCGCCCCGGCGAGGAAGCAGTCACCCGATCGAGACGCGCGAGCTCGCGCGGTGCCCCGGCGAGGTAGTAGACGTTGCTCGTCGGCGCCGCGATGGGGACGCAGCTCGGCCCGTTGCGATGGAACAGGGGCGGCGCCTCGACCTCCGCGCCGAGCTTGTGATAGCTCGTGCAGCCGCTCGCAGCATCGTGGTGGCGGATCAGCGCTGGAACGCGGTCACCGACTGCGACCGCGAGCTCGGGCTCCGCGCACTGCGCATCGTGGAAGTAGTCGGCGGTCGCCGCGCCATCGGGAACGCACACCGCCTCCGCGGCGCCAGGCGACCGCTCCGGGCGGCAGGGTGCGTCGAGCTCGCGATCGCGGAGGCCTGTCGGCACATGCAGACCATCATCGGACGCGACGATCACGAGCCCCAGCCGCGAGGTCACGGCGAGCTCGGGATGGGTGATCCGCGCGAGCTCCGACCGCGGCAACTCCCCCCCGAGCTCGAAGTACTCGAAGCCCGCGGCGTCGTACGGTCCGAGACACGCGCCATCGCGGAGCTCCCACGCCTGGGCAGGCGGCTCGGCGCCTTCGGCGGCGAGGTAGATCTTCGACGGCATCCAGGTGCCGGCGAGCCAGTAATGACGGACGAAGTACGGAGGCGGTGCCTCGCCGATCGGGACGCGGCCGAGTGCGCGGTCACAGCTCGAGCTCGGAAACACGGTGTCGGTGAACGCAGGCGTGCAGATCCTGATGCCATCGGACCACGTCCGCGGCGTACAGCGCTCGGCGCGGGCGTCGTCGTGGAACCACTGCGTCTCGGTCTCGCGCACGCCGTCGCCGTAGTCGTAGTGAACGAGCTTGAGCCGCGAGCCGCTGCGCGCCACGTTCGGATCCGGCTCGACGTTGTCACCGCACGCCGCGATCGCGAGGAGGACGGCGACGCGCATGCTCAATCGTCGAGACCGAGCAGTTCCTGTGCTTCGGGATCGGGCGGCCGGCAGACGACGCGATCCACGGTCGCCATCTTCGCGTGGATGACATCGCAGACCGGCGTGAATGCGGCCTTCTGAAACGCCCGGATCGACGCCTGGTTGTCGGCCGCGATCAGCGCCCACGAGCGATACGCGTCTGTCGCGCGCAGCTCCTTGGTCAAGAACTCGAGCATCACCGGCCCGACGCCGCGGCCGCGAGCGTGTGGGGCGACGAACACGCTGTGGATGTACGCGTCGTACTTCGACATCCGCAACGTCCGGCCGAGCTCGGGTGCCTCGATCGGACCGCGCGCAGCCCACGCGATTCCAGCGGGCCTGATTCCGAGCGTGGCGAGCACGGCGTGATCGCCGCGCTTCCACTGCTTGCGTGCGGTGGCGTCGTCGAGCGAGAGCTGCTCGGTGAGGTCGGCGCGCCGCGTCTCATCGAGCTTGTCGTAGTCGGCCTCCGTGAACACGACGAGCTCGAGGCCGGGTGTCGGCTCGATTCCGCGCGTCCACAGCTGGCCGCGATACAGGTGATAGCGATCGTACTGCGCGACGCTCGCCGCGGCGCTGCGGATCTTGGTCCACGCCGCGCGCGCCTGCGCCGCCGCGACGGTCGGCGTCTCGGCCGCACGCCGGGCACGCCGCGCGACGCTCGACACCTTGCGTCCGACGGACGCCGTCGTGGTCTGACTCCACACCCGGACCGCGAGTGCGGGCTGCTTCGAGCTTGGCAGCGCGGGCAGCGTGTACTCACCCGCGCCCGTCACGACGTCGAGCGCGATCCGACCACGCGAGCGCGCCGCGATCGCCTCGGCGAACAGCAAGCGCGATGCGTTGCGCGTCCCGCCCTGCGGATCGACGGCCATCGCGAGGACGACGGCGCGATCGCCATCGTCGACGATCAGCGCGGCGGCACAGACCTCGCCTTGCGAATCGTCCACTCGCGCGAGCCGCACCAGGCCCTGCCTGCCAAGCTCGAGCGCGACTTCTTCGAGGAGCGCGGTCGCTTCCGGGTCGGCGAGCGGCGACGCTTCATCGCGCTCGCCCCACTCGAGCCGCGACAGCCGGCGTAGCGCGGACATTCCCTTGCGAAGCTGAGCGAGGTCGTCACCGAACGTGGTCACCACGCCGGAGCCGCCCTCGGTCGCGTCGGTCGGTGCTCCACCGAGCGCGATCCGATTCGCGCCGCCTGCCGACGGTGCACTCTCGACGGTGAACCCGGCCGGCGCGAGCCGCTGGATCATGTTGGCGCGCATCCGCGACGGATCTGCGAGCGGCTCGAGGTCGAGGAGGTCCCACGTGGAGGCCTCGTCGATCAGCTTGCGTGCGATCGCGGCGCCCGCGCGATCCTCCCAGCCCGTGCGCGACAGCAGATCGAGCGACGGAGGCCGTGGTCCGGCATCGCCCATCATGCGCAGCTCCCGCGTGTCGAGCAGCGCGACCTTCACGGTGCGGCGATACAGCGGTGCGATGCAGACGATCTCGCCCTCGGCCTCACCGTCGGTCGCGCGTCCGACCAGGACATGGAGCTCGGCATGGAGCGTGTTGTGGTACGCGTGCCACCATGGGAGCAGCCAGTCGGGACCGCGGAACAGTGCTCCTGCTCCCTGACCGGCGAGTGCGCGCCACTCTCCCTCGATGGCGCGCAGTGCGGTCAGGTCGCGCACCACAGACACGTCGATCGCCATGCGCGAAGCGACGGTACCATGGCCAACGAGCGCGCGCGTGTTGCCATCGGCAACGCTGGATGTTGCCGTTGGCGGCGCAGCCTCGCTTGAGCGTCGATCCACGAGCAGGGTATTGCACGCCCAGTGCCGGGTGCCCCCGGGTGAGGGCCGCCTTTCCAGCTACTTGATGAGCTTCGTGAGCTCGGCGCGCATCTTCTTGAGCTCCCCGCCCTGGTCGCCCTGCTCGAAGCCCTTCTTGACGACGCGCACGACGCCGGACTTGTCCGCAATAAATGTCGTCGGCATCGTGTCCGAGCCGTAGCTCGCGACGACGCCCGACTTCGAGGACGGCAGATAGACGAGCGTCATGTTCTTGAGCTTGAGCTTCTTGTGGAAGCGCTTCGCATCCTCGATGTCGTCGTCGATCCCGATCGCGATGAACGTGATCTTGTCCTTGAGCTCACCGGCGAGCTTGTCCCAGGTCGGGAGCTCCTTCGCGCAGGGCTTGCACCACTCGGCGCCGACCGTCACGAGGATCCACTTCTGGCGATACGACTTGAGCTTGAACGCCTTGCCGCGTGCGTCGACCGCGACGTCGAGCTCGGCGAGCCGATCGCCGACCGCGAGCACGTCGGCGTGAGCGACGCCCGCCCCCAGGAGCACAGAGGCGAGCGCAACGATCCGGAGCATGGGGGTTCGACGTGCGACCCCGCTCATCGATTCACCGCGAGCTCCTCCTCGATCCACATCGTGATGTAGTCGGGATCCGAGGGGCCTTCGTACTTGCGATCATTGAAGTAAAGCGTGGGTGTCGAATCGACACCGGCTGCCAGGCCCTGCTGCTGGTCACTGGCGACCTGGGTCGCCACGGCGTCGTAGTCGGCCGTGAACCTGGCCATGTCGAGGCCGAGCTGCTGCGCGTAGCCCATCACGGCGTCCTTGCCGTGCATTGGCGACCGCGCGAACAGCACGTCGTGCATCTCCTTGAACTTGCCCTGCCGGGCCGCCGCGAGCGCCGCCTGGGCCGCGCTCTTGGAGTCCGGGTGCTTTGCCTCGAGCGGGTACATCAAGAAGTACTCGACGACCTTGCCCTTGTTGGCCTCGGCGACCTTGTTCAAGATCGGATTGAACGTCGCGCAGAACGGGCACGCGTAGTCGAAGAACTCGACGAGCCGAACCGGCGCGTCCTCGGGACCGACGCGCGGCGCCTTGGACAGGTCGAACTTCGGCTTCTCGCCGGGCGCGCTCTCGTACTTCTTGCTGAAGAACTCGCGCGTGTCCTTCTCGTTGACCTCGTCGGCAAGGAGCGCCGCGACGTACTTCACGGCGTACGGTGCGCGCTTGCACGACGTGTCCTGCGTGAACGAGGTCCGCAGGCTGTGGGTCTTGCCGCACGGCGACTTCAGCGATCCGATCAGCTTGTAGAAGACCTGCTGGCGATCCGGGGAGAGCTTGGAGATATCGACCCCCGGGAGCGGCGCGGTATCGACCGGACCCGATACCTCGTCGGCGCGGTCCATCGCGGTGATCGCGCCGGTGTCGTTGGGCTTCTTCTTCTCGCAGGCACCGCCCATGAGGAGCGGGAGACAGAGCAAGGCGAGAACGAACCGCCCGCCGAATCTCGTGATCGACCGCGTGTTTGGCACGCCTCGTTGTAGTGCACGGAGTGCCTGTTTTCAACCGAACCTCGTGGTATCAACCCGGCTGAATGACGGTTCATTCAGCAGCGGAGCGCGGCAACGACAAGCGCGAGCGCATCCTGGCTGCCGCCGAGACCGTGTTCGCGAAGCACGGCTTCTTCGCGGCGCGAGTCGCCGAGATCGCGAAGGAAGCGGGCGTCGCCGACGGCACGATCTACCTCTACTTCAAGAGCAAGGATGATCTGCTGATCTCGCTGTTCGAGACCCGCATGAAGCAGGTCAACGACGAGCTCCGCGCCGCGATCGCGGCGGAGCCCCCGCGCGACCAGCTGCGCGCGTTCATCCGCACGTACCTGCGGCTGATCCATGACGAGCCCGATGCCGCCGAGGTC
>JACCQV010000471.1 GCA_013813945.1 Deltaproteobacteria bacterium
GATCTGGACCGCGGTCCGGGCGAACCGTGATCCGAACCAGATCGCAGGCCTCATCTATGGACTCGAAGGTCTCGGAGAAGTCGTGCTCAGCGCGGCACTCGTCGACGAGGTTCGCCTTGTCGTCGACTTCCTCGCGGAGCAGTCGAAGACGCATCCGGCGCGCAACTATCACCGGTTCGCGATCCTCGCCGCCCCGATCGTCGGCGATCGGTCACTGCTTGCGCACTCTCATCATTCCGAGCGGGCAGACAAGCTCGCGGCCGCCAGCGCGGCGGAGCTCGATGGTGATTTCGCGAAGGCGGCCGACCTCTTCACCCAGCTCGTCGACGATCCGACGTTCTCGTGGGACTACCCCGAGCGCGCCGCGCTGATCCGAAACCTACGCGCACTGAAGCGGACCAAGGATCTCGCTGACGTGTGCACAGACACGCTGCGGCCCGCAGTGGTCCGGCCTGCGTTACTCGCGATCCGTCCGGCCTGTCACTAGCGCTCGGTGTCGGTCACGCCGATCAACTGGCGCGCACAGGCGAGCAGGTTGATATCCGTTGTGCCGGCGCCCAGCTCGAGCAGCTTGGAATCACGCGCGAGCTTCTCGATGCCGAGCTCCTCCATGTAGCCATAGCCACCGTGGATCTGGATCGCGATCAATGCGGCATCGACCGCGAGCTGGGCGCTCATCGCCTTGGATGCGTTGATGTACGGCATGTCCTTCACGCCGTTCTGCTGCATCCATGCGAGGCGGAACACGATGTTCTCGACCGTACGCAGCTTGAGGAACAGGTCCGTGATCTTGAGCTGCACGGCCTGGAACTCGCCGATCGCGCGCCCGAACTGCCGACGCTCGCGGACGTATGCGAGGCTCGCGTCGTAGCAGCGCTCGATGATTCCCCACGCCATTGACGGCACACCGGAGCGCTCGCTGCCGAGGCTCTCCTTGGTGTCGCTGCGGCCGGCCTTGCCCTTCTCCTTGCCGCCGAGCAGGTGCTCGACGCCGAGCTTGACGTCGTCGAAGAAGACCTCGCTGGTCGGCGAGTCGCGCATCCCCATCTTCTTGAACGGTGGGCCGACGGTGACGCCTTCCATTCCTCGCTCGACGATGAACGTCGCGACGGGCCGGTCCGCTTCGGGCTCTCCGCGATCGATCTTGGCGTAGACCAGGAACACGTCGGCGCCTGGACCGTTGGTGATGAAGGTCTTGCTGCCCGAGAGGACATAGCCGTCGCCCACCGGCTTCGCGGTCGTGCGCATCGAGCCGAATGCGTCCGAGCCGGCGTTGGGCTCGGTGAGGCACCACGCGCCGATCTGCTGCATCGTCGAGATCGGGAGCCCGTACTTCTCGATCTGGTCCGCGGTGCCCTTGGTGACGAGTGCGCCTCCGACGAGCCCGATCGAGACGCCGAACCCCATCGCAAAGCCCGGCGACACCCGCGACAGCTCCTTGACGACGACGTGCATCATCATCGGATTGCCGCTCGCCTGCGACATCGTCTTCTCTCCATCACCGGGGGGCGCGTCCCCGCTGCGCAGCTTCGCGATTCGCTTCTTCACCGCCCCGCCGAGCATCGCGTCGAAGCCGAAGGCTTTCGCCATCTTCTTCATGAGGTCGAACGGCATCTCGGTGCCGGCCTCGAGCGCCGGAATTCTCGGCACGAGGGTCGACTGACACCACTGCCGGATCACGCCGGCGATCATCTGGGACTGCTCGTCGAGCTGGAACATCCGGGCATCCTAGCCCGCGCCCGGAGTGGCCACGTAACCATGTCGTTACCCCTCGCACCGACGATTACCCGTCGGCGGATGGCTTCGTACATGGCAGGGAAGCAGCCCACGATGGTACCTTTGCCCGGTATGGGGCTTCCCGATCGTCATGAGACGAGCGGGTTTACGAATGGTGAATCACATGGTTCGGCATTACTTCTGGCTTATTGCGTTCACCTTGATGGGCGCGTGTTTTTCACCCAGCTTCAAGGAGGGCGAGATCCAGTGCGGCCCCAACGACGCGTGCCCGCCGGGTCTCGATTGCCACGCAGGACTCTGCTACTCGAACCCGCCGACGCCGATCGATGCAGCGCCGATCGATGTACCGGATGCGTTCGCGCTGACCGTCACCAAGACCGGTAACGGCGTCGGCACCATCACGTCCGCGCCGACCGGGATCAATTGCCCGACGGACTGCAACGAAACCTTCATGGCCGGGACGTCCGTCACGCTGACCGCGACTCCGAGCGCTGGCTCCACGTTCCTGGGCTGGAGCGGTGGCGGCTGCACAGGGGCCGGCGCGTGCACGGTCACCGTCGACGCGGCGAAGACCGTGACCGCGAGCTTCGGGCTCGGCACGCTGGGGGTCACGCTCGCCGGAAACGGCACCGGCTCCGTGACGTCGAACCCGTCAGGCATCAACTGCACCGGCGACTGCAGCGAGAACTTCACGAGTGGCACCGTGGTCACGCTCACCGCGACGCCGGCGACCGGGTCGACGTTCACCGGCTGGGCGGGCGGGAGCTGCGCGGGCACGGGTCCTACCTGTACCGTCACGATCGGCGCCGCGGTCACGATCACCGCGACGTTCACGCTCGAGCAGTTCGCGCTCACCGTGGTACCCGGCGGCAACGGCTCGGGCACGGTGACCTCGTCACCGGCCGGCATCTCGTGCGTCGGCGACTGCAGCGAGAACTACAACTACGGCACGACAGTCACGCTCACCGCGACGGCTACCGGCGGCTCGGTATTCGGTGGCTGGACAGGAGGCACGTGCAGCACGGCCAGCACGTGCGTCGTCAACATCACCGCCGTCACCAACGTGACCGCGACGTTCAACCTGATCCAGGACGGCCTGACCGTCACGGTCGCGGGTAACGGCACCGTGACGTCGAACCCTTCTGGGATCATGTGCCCAGGCGACTGCACCGAGCCTTACGTCACCGGCACGGCGGTCGTGCTGACGGCGGCGCCGGGGACCGGCTCGGTGTTCTCGGGTTGGACAGGTGGCGGCTGCACCGTCGGCAGCACCGCCCCGTGTACCGTGACGCTGAGCGGCGCGACCGCGGTGACCGCGACGTTCACACTGACCACGCATCCGTTGACCGTCACGCTTGCCGGCCCCACCGGCGGTGGCACCGTGACGTCGTCGCCGGGCACGATCAACTGTCCTGCCGCCAGCTGCTCGCAGTCGTTCAACTTCGGCACCGTCGTCACGCTGACGGCGACCCCGGCCCTCGGCCACACGTTCACGGGCTGGACCAACGGCTGCTCCGGCACGGCCACAACCTGTCAGGTCACGACGAACATGATGATCGGGGTCACCGCGACCTTCGCGATCTCCACGCCCCAGCTCGAGGTCACCCTCGCCGGAACCGGCGCGGGGAATACCGGAGGCGCTGGCACCGGCGCGGTGACGTCGGTCCCGGCAGGGATCAGCTGTGGTTCCACCTGCCGCGCGAACTTCAACTTCAATACGATGGTCACCCTGACCCAGACGGTGGGTACCGGCACGACGTTCACGGGTTGGTCGGGGGCGTGCTCGGGCATGGGCTCGACGTGCGTCGTGACGATGGACCAGGTCCGATTCGTGACCGCGACGTTCGCACTGCAGCCGGTCATGTTGTCCGTCACGAAGGCCGGCACCGGCTCCGGTGGCGTCACGTCCGTCCCGGCGGGCATCAACTGCGGCACGACGTGCACGAATACGTTCGATTACGCCACCAGCGTCACCTTGACCGCGACCCCGGCATACGGCTCCACCTTCACGGGCTGGTCGGACGCGTGCTCGGGATCGAGCTCGACGTGCGTGGTCACGCTGACCGCCGCACGCAACGCCACTGCGACGTTCGCGGCGGTGCCGCCGAACCGCGTGTTCGTCACGTCGACCTCCCACACCGGCAACCTGGGCGGGCTCGCGGGTGCAGACGCCATCTGCGCGACCCGCGCCACGGCGGTCGGCTTCGGGGGCACGTTCCGGGCGTGGCTGTCGACGCCCACCGTCAATGCGAGGGATCGGCTGGGAACCGCCACCGGCTGGATCCGGTCCGACGGCCAGCCCGTCTTCAACAGCCTCGCCGACCTCCTCGCGGGGAAGCACATTTATCCGATCGCGAAGGACGAGCTCGGCAACTTGATCGCCCCTAATACCCCGGTCATGACCGCCACCCAGACGAACGGCGTGTACGACGACTCCGGCGGGTCGTGGGGCAATTGCAGCAACTGGACGAGCGCCGCGGCGTCCACCGTCTTCATTGGCTATGCCGACGTGAACAGTCAAAAGTGGACGAACTACGCGGGCGGAAACTGCTCCAACACGGCGATGCGTTTCTATTGCTTCCAGGTCGACAACCAGGCGGTCGTGCAGCCTGCTGATGTTCCTGCGCGCACCGCGTTCACCACGAACGCCACCTGGTCGCCCTCCGGCGGACTGGCGTCGGCGGATGCGCTGTGCGCGTCCGAGGCGACCGCGGCCGGCCTGCAGGGCGTGTTTCGGGCTCTCCTGGCTTCGACGGCCAACAGCGCGATCGGGCGCTTCAATACGACAACCGCCGACCGGCCGTGGGCGAACCGCAACGGCACACTGCTGGCTCCGACCGCCGGCGCGCTGGCGGTGACCGCGCCCCCGTTCGCGAACTTCGACGCGCCGCCGAATCTGAACGCGGCCGGCACGTCCTTCGTGGGCGGTTCCTTTCACTGGACCGGCGCGCCGGACCTCGTCAGCATCGGAACCGTGGCCAACACCTGCAGCAACTGGTCGTCCAACACATCGGCCGCGACAGGCCGCATGGGAGTCGTTGGCCACGCGTCGATCGCAGAGGCGTGGAACTGGGGAAACCAAGCGTGGGCCTGTAATTCGGTGCGACACCTCGTGTGCCTGCAGAACTGAAGCACCGCCGCCGCGGCTGCCATCATGAGTGGGGGACCTATGCGTCGTTGCCGCAAATGTAATCAGGAGTGGCCTGACACGATGAACGCCTGTCCCAATGATGGGTGGTCGTTCAGCGTGGATGTCGACGCGACGGTTCACCCGCAGAGCAGCCCGCCGGTGCGGATGGCCAGCGCGCCGGCTGCGATCGGTGCGCTGGCAACTGCCGGCCCCGCGATCGCGGAATCGAGCGATCTCGTTGCTGGCTTCGTGGTCGGCGAGTACCGGATCGAGAAGAAGATCGGCGAGGGCGGCATGGGCGCCGTGTACTCGGCCATGCATCCGATGATCGGCAAGCGCGCCGCGATCAAGGTGATCAGCACGGCGCTAGGCACCGATGCCTCTGCAGTGAACCGCTTCGTCCAGGAAGCGCGCTCGGTCAACCAGATCGGCCACCCCAACATCGTCGACGTGTTCGCCTTCGGCGAGCTGCCTGATGGTCGCAACTACTTCGTCATGGAGTACCTCCAGGGCGAGAGCCTCGCGGATCGCATCCAGCGCGTCGCCATGCCGCTCGGAGAGGCGATCGAGATCCTCGATCAGATCTGCGACGCCCTCGAAGCCGCGCACGAGAATCAGATCGTCCACCGCGATCTGAAGCCCGACAACGTCTACCTCGCAGCGGTGCGTGGCGGCCGCACGCTGGTCAAGCTGCTCGACTTCGGGATCGCGAAGCTCGCCGACGCACCGGGCACCGGTGGAGGGATCGCGAAGACCCGGACCGGGATGATGATGGGCACGCCCGGGTACCTGTCGCCGGAGCAAGCCCGCGGCAAGAACGTGGACCATCGAACCGATGTCTACGCACTCGGGTGCATGGTGTTCGAGATCGTCTGCGGCCGGCTTCCGTTCGTCGCTGACAACGCCATGGACATCGTGCTGATGCACATGACGGCGAAGGCCCCCCGGCCGCGCGAGTTCTGGCCGGAGATACCCGCGCCTCTCGATGAGCTGATCTCGCGCATGCTCGAAAAGGACGCGAGCCTTCGACCCTCGCTGGCGGAGGTTCGCAGCGCGTTCGCCGCACTGGTCACGAGTGGTCTGGTCACCCTCACCAATGGCCGTGGTGTGTCGTTCCGCTCCGGGATGAGTGGCCTCGTCACGCCGGGCCACGGCATGGCGGTGGGCACGCATCCCGTAGGCCCCGCGCCGAGCACATCGCCGCCGACCACATCACCGGCCACGATGTCGCCCGGAGCTGCGGCACCGAAGAAGCGCGGCGGCCTGATGTTCGGAGTGATCGCGGGCCTCCTGGTCGTCGGCGCGATCGTTGGCGTCGCGGCCACGCGAGGTGGAGACGACAAGCAGCCAGCAGCGAGTCAGGTGCCGGCGGTCGCCACGGCCACCGAGCCGCCGAAGACCGAGCCGCCGAAGACCGAGCCTCCGAAGGTCGCTGTGGTCGAGCCTGTTCCGGCGAAGCAGCCAGGAGCGATCGAGCTCGCGGTCAACGTCGACAAGGCGCAGGTCACCTTCGACGGCAAGCCCGTCGCGATCACGGGACGTAAGGCGATGATTCCCGTCGAGACCGAAGGTAGCCACACGGTCATGATCACCGCGTCGGGTCGCGAGCCGTTCCAGCAACAGATCGACGTCAAGGCCGGTGCCACCGTGAAGCTGGTCGCAACGCTCGAGCGCTCGAAGGGCACCAAGAAGCCTCCTGTGGCGGGCGGCAAGAAGCCGCCGCCCACCGGAGCTGGCTCTGGGACGAAGCCCAAGACCGAGGACAAGAACTACACCGTCGATCCGTTTGCGAACTAGGAGCCCTCATGTTCAAGCAACTCATGCTCGCCTCGGTGCTGCTGGCGTCGTCCACGGCCGCCGCACAACCTGCCAAGCCCGGAGCACCGGACCTCGACGACCAGAAGAAGGCCGAGGCGAAGGCGCTCTACGACAAGGGCATCACCCACTACAACCTCGGTGAGTTCGATCCGGCGATCGCGGCGTTCCGCGCCGCGTACGGGATCTCGGCCGCGCCTGGCCTGCTGTTCAACATCGCGCAGGCCTTCCGTCTGAAGAAGGACTACGAGCAGGCGAGCTACTTCTACGAGACGTACCTCCGGCTCAAGCCCGACGCGCCCAACCGCGCCGACGTCGAGGCGCGGATCGCGGAGATGAAGACGCTGCTCGAGGACCAGAAGAAGCTGGGGAGTAGCCCTCCAACCGGGACGATGACCCCCGACGGAGATGGGGGTACGAAGTCGACCACGCCGGTGACCGCGACAACGACTCCCGTGACGACCGTTACCACCCCCCTGGGAACCGACAAGGGAAGCGACAAGGGAGCTGGCGAGGTTCGGCCCGGTGCGACGATGAAGACCGCCGGCCTCGCAACAGCGGCGGTCGGCGGCGCGCTGATCATCACCGGTGTGATCTTTGGTCGAAAGGCGAGCTCCGCGGAGAGTGATCTCAACGCGCTCAACATGGGCGGGACGTGGACGCAGGCGAATCAGGACGCGTACGACAAGGGGCGGCGCAACAACAAGATCGCGATCGGCTCGTTGATCGTCGGTGGTGCCGCGGTCGTGGCCGGCGGGAGCTTGTATTTTCTCGGCAGAAAGCAAGCCAGCGACGCAAGCGTGGCGATCGTGCCGACCAAGGGCGGCACCTCGGTCGCCGTCGGCTGGTCGTTCTGATCGTCAGAACGGATTGATCGTGTAGTCGCCTTTCGGCGGCTTGTCGGTCGTGGTGGTCGGCTTCGTCGCCGGCTTCGTCGCCGGCTTCACTCGGTCGAGCTCGAGCACGAACGTGGTCGCGGTCGCGGTGACCTCGACCTGCGTCGTCAAGGGAACGCGCCCGGGCGACGTCACCACGATCTTGTGCGTGCCATCGGCGAGCGCCACCGTCGCGGCGCCGTTCGAGATCGTGACGTCGGAGCCGTCGACCGCCAGCCGCGCGGTGGATGCGTTGATCCGGAGCTGCACATTGCGCGGGGCGGGGGCGGCGGCGGGGGCGGACGCGACGACCGGGGCGACGATCGTTGCATCGGGCGAAGGTGGAGACCCGGCCAGAGGCGCGTCGGACCTGATCGCTGCAAGCGGAGGCGCCGGGGCAGGCGACTGCGTCCCACCCTGGTCGTCGCCCGCCGTGATGGCGACGATGCTGATCGGTACGGCGAGCAGCGCGGTCACGAGCGCGAGCGCGATCCACAGTGTGCGTCGCGATTTCGGCGAGTGCTCCGACGGTCGGGGCGTCGGGGGATCGATGACGGGCGCAGGAGTCGCGTCGCGTCGAGACGATTGCGGCGTTCGCGCCTCCGACTCTCGGCGCCCGCGCGCGAGGTCCGAGCGAAACGACGTCGCACCGCTGCCGGGCTCGAGCTGCACCGCCCCGCTTGCCACGAGCTCGGCGAACACGTTGCGCACGTCGGTGAGCGTGGGTCTGTTCGCGGAATCCTTGTCGAGCATCTGAACGATGAGCTGATCGAGCGCGGGTGGGACGTCTGGAACGAGCTCGCTCGGTCGGCGGGGCAGCGTGGTGAGATGCATCAGCACGATGTCCATCGGGCTCTCGGCCATGAACGGAATGCGGCCGGTCACCACCTCGAACATCATGCAACCGAGTGCGTAGATGTCCGTCCGATGATCGACGTGGCGGCCGCGTGCCTGTTCGGGAGATAGATACGCGGGCGTGCCCACGAGCTCGCTCGTGCCGGTCTTCTGGATCCCGAAGCCCCTGCCGTCCACGAGCTTGGCGATGCCAAAGTCGAGGAGCTTGACGAGGATCATGCCGCCACGGGTCGAGGACAGAAACACGTTGTCGGGTTTGAGATCGCGATGGACGATCTGCTGCTCGTGAGCGGCCTCGAGCGCGCTGGCGATCTCGTCCAGGATCTGGATTCCATCCGCCAGCGGAATGAACGCGCGCGCGAGCCGCCCGCGCAGGCTCTCGCCCTGGAGATGTTCCATGACGAAGTAGTTGCGTCCGTCGCTGAGCTGGCCGAAGGCGAATACGTCGACGATGTTGGGGTGCCCGATCTGATTGACGGAGCGCGCCTCTTGCACGAAGCGTTGCACGACCACCGGATCGGTACCGACCTGCGCACCGATCACCTTGATCGCCGCCTTCTTTCCGATCAGCGGGTGCACGGCGCTGTAGACGACGCCCATTCCGCCCTGACCGATCTTGCGATCGATCCGGTACTCGCCGACCGCGGTGCCGGGAGGGAGCTCTTCGGTCAGGGCTGGGGCCGGAGTGGGCCCGACCGTGCCGACGGTCATCTGCATGTTCGCAGGCGCCCCCACGATCGCTTTCGCTCCAGCGGGGCTGGGAATTCCCATCATCGTCTTCGCGACGGGCGTCGATCTCGGCGCAGCCACCGGAGCAGGCGCCGGCAGATCATCCGGAGAATCATCGCCGAACATCCGGGTCGATTTCCTGGCCAGCGCAGCGAACGGGGTCAGAGCGAGGGCGAGTGCGTTGACATCGCGATAGCGATCCGCCGGGTCTTTCGCGAGGCAGCGCATGACGATCGCCTCGAACGTGGGAGGCGCTTCCGACAGCGGTGGGGGAGCTTCGCGCGAGATCGCGAGCACGAACTCGGCGAACACGTCGGGCTTGAACGGCAACCGGCCGGAGACGAGCTTGTACAGAACCACGCCGAGCGCCCAGATGTCGGCGCGACCGTCGACGGTCTTGCTCGACCGAAACTGTTCTGGCGACATGAACCCGGGAGAACCGATGACGTTCGACGTCGCGGTGAGACCGACCTCGTTGTCTCCGACCGCGGCCTTTGCGACTCCGAAGTCGAGGACCTTGATCAGTGGGCTGCCATCGCCCCGGCGGGTGAGGAACAGGTTTCCAGGTTTCAGATCGCGATGGATGATCTGCGCGGCATGCGCCTCCGCGAGTCCGAGGCACGCCTGCTGGATGTAGAGCGCCGCGGTCGGCGCATCGAGCACGCGGACCTTGCTCAGCCTGGCAAGATCGGTG
The DNA here is from genome assembly GCA_013813945.1 of Deltaproteobacteria bacterium. Lineage (GTDB taxonomy): Bacteria > Myxococcota_A > Polyangia > Haliangiales > Haliangiaceae > JABFXX01. The sequence continues at coordinate 9,836 of JACCQV010000471.1, forward strand.
CCCTTGAGCAGCTCCATCACGATGTACGGCACCTGGTTCTCGACGCCGAAATCGGAGACCCGGCAGATGTGCTCGCCCTTGAGCTGCGCGGAGGCCCGCGCTTCTCGCGTGAAGCGCGCGACGGCAGTGGCGTCGGTCGCCATCTCGCTATTGAGGAACTTGAGCGCGAACTTGGTGCCAAGGGTCAGGTGTGTGGCCTCGACGACCACGCCCATCCCCCCGCGCCCGATCACGCGCTCGATGCGGTACTTCCCCGCGACCAGCGTCCCTGGCTGCATCCGCGCCGATTGTATCAGCTGACGACTTCCGCGATCGCGGCAACGACCTGCGGTACGCGTCGACTCGAGGTCTCGAC
>JACCQV010000479.1 GCA_013813945.1 Deltaproteobacteria bacterium
GCGGTGGTGGCAGCGGCCGCGTTCACGGCGGCACTCGCGGCGCGAACGCGATCGCGGGTCGCTGCCTGTGCGGCCTGACGACGTTCATCGACGACGCCGCGCTTGTCGCCACAGACGGCGAACACGATGTCGGCCACCTGTTCGGCGCCATCGGGGGTCGCCGACGGCTGCACACCCGTGAACGCCGAGTCGAGCGCGCTCGACAGCAGGAGCAGCCCCTTCGCACCGATGCCGCGCTTGCGGAGCTCGAGTGCCGTTGCCGCGCGCGCGGAGCCAGCGATCTGATCGTCGACGAGAGCGACCAGCTTGCCACCGACGAGCAGCACGCGCGAGACGACCTCGGGCCGCGGGCGCGCGACGATCACGTCGGCGGCTCGCCACAGGAGTGCCGCATCCGCCGTGACACCGAACAGCTTTCCGCGCAGGCCAAGGGTCGGGACCTGACGGCGCAGCACGGCCGCGGCGTCGACGTCGTTGCCGGCGTCGAACAGAAACGTGATCGCGTCGCCGCCATCGAGCAGCGACAGCTGGAGAGAGAGTTGCCCCGTGTGCTCCCCCCCGAGCCCGGCAACCTCGATCAACGCGACCTTGCCCGACAGCTTGAACCGCGTGCGCAGTGATGGACGGTCATGCGTTCCCGCTTCGGCGAAGGCGCGCTCCCCGATCGCGCCGACGACGAGGATCCGCTCGCCGTCCACACCGGCATCCGCGAGCGCGACCGCTGCGAGCTCGTCGACGGCCACGAACCGATCGGCATCGCACTGTGCCCACGCGGACGCGGGGTCGAGATCGCCGACGACGGCGATCACCGGCGTTCCGGATCCGGCGACCGCAGGGACCTGATCGCGGGCAACGGTCAGCGCGAGCGCGGCGTGCGGATCGAACACGACGGCGGCGTCGGGCGGGCTCATCTCGAGCTCCTTGCGGAGGCGGCGCTCTGCGCCCTCGCCGAGCAGCGCGCGACGCACGCGATCCGCCATGCCACCTCCCCCACCGCCCGCAGCACCGACGTCGATCGCGCGCACGCGCATGCCGGCGGCCTCGATCGCGGCGAGGACCGGCACGACGGCGGACGACGGTGCGCCCGAGCTCGTGACGATCAGGACGACGGGCTCGCTCACGGTTTCCTCGTGACAAGGTTCGTCGGCCGGCGCCCCGAGAGCACCGCGATCACCGCGTCCGCACAGAGCTGAGCCATCGCCGTCCTTGTCTCCGTGGTAGCCGATCCAATGTGCGGCGCCAAGACCAGGCGTGGACAGGTCAGGAGATCGCGATGGATCCCGGGCTCGCCGACATAAACATCGAGCCCGGCGCCGAACAGCGCCCCGGACGTCAGCGCTGCGATCAACGCTGGTTCGTCGACGCAGTCGCCGCGCGCTGTATTCACCAGGATCGCGGTCCGCTTCATCAGGCCGAGGCGGCGCGCATCGACGACCTTGCGCGTCTCGGGGGTCAGGGGACAGTGCAGGCTGATCACGTCCGCCGTCGAGAACAGCTCATCGAGCTCGACGTGCTTCGCGGAGCTCTCCCGGACCGGGCGCGGGTTCGCGTAGATGACCTGCATGCCGAACCCGACCGCACGGCGCGCCATCGCCTGGCCGATCCGGCCGAAGCCGAGGATGCCCATCGTCTTGCCGTGGAGCTCGACGCCGAGCAGCTGATCGAGCGCCCAGCCGGTCCACGCACCCGAGCGGATCAGCCGCTCGCCCTCGCCGATCCGACGCGCGGCGACGAGCATCAACGTGAACGCGAGCTCCGCGGTAGCCTCGGTCAGCACGTCGGGCGTGTTCGACACCGCGATGGTGCGGCGCGCGGCCGCCCCGAGATCGATGTTGTCGACGCCGACCGCACAGTTCGCGACGATCCGGAGTTTCGGCGCGCCGGCGAGAACGCGGTCATCGACTCGATCGAGCAGCAGACACACGAGTGCATCGGCTGCACGCAGATCGACGCCGGCGAGTCCGACGTGCCCGGTCGCCGGGATCTCGACCGTCGTGCCCGGCAACGCGCTCACGATCTGGTTCTCCAGATCGATCGGCAGCGCCGAGGTCGAGACGACGTGCACTGCGTCCGAGCATAGCGCGGCGGATGTGACGACGGCGCTCATCGGGCGATCCCGCACGGACGAAGCGTCGTTCTCGGGGTCAGGGAAAGGTGTGCGCCCATGGCACGAAGGATGCCTCTCTCAGCCGGCAATGAAGAATCCTCTCCTAACGACCGTGACGTCTGCACTGCTCCTGTTCGGCGTCGGCTGCGCTGGTTCTGCCCGCTACAGCGCGAGTGCCTCCGTCGAGACTCCGCAGCTGATCTTGATCGAGCCCGATGTTCAGGTCGTGGCCGACTACCACGAGCCCGTCTTCTACTCGGACAACTACTACTGGCGGTACGACAACGGCGTCTGGTACCGCTCGAACAATCACCTCCGTGGCTGGGTGCGCTTCGAAGCTGTCCCGGCGCGCGTCCGTCGCATCGAGCGCCCGACGGCGTACATCCGCTACCGTGGCGAAGCGCGCGGCAACGTTCGCGGCAACGCCGGTGGGAATGGACATGGTCACGTCCAGGGCCATCAGCCGCCCCCGCCCGCGTACAACCCGCCGCCGCCCGCGTACCAGCCACCGCCGCCCGCGTACAACCCGCCGCCGCCGGTCGTGACCGCGCCGCTCAACCCGCCGCCGCCGATGTCCAAGGAGCAGCGCAAGGACGCCAAGCAGGACGCAAAAGAGGAGCGCAAGGAGGCCAAGGCCGAGGCGAAGGCCAACGCGAAGGACGATCGCCAGGACGCCAAGGAAGAGCGCAAGGAAGCCAAGGACGCGGCGAAGATGAGCCCGCAGGCTGCGTCCAAGGCAGCCGCGAAGGATGCCAAGCAGGACGCGAAGGAAGAGCGCAAGGAAGCTCAGGCCGAGGCGAAGGCCGACCGCAAGGACGACAAGGCCGACGCCAAGGAAGAGCGCAAGGACGCTGCCAAGGCTGCCAAGAAGAACAAGTGATCTGAGCGGATCACCCGGTTCGCGCGCCCGAGGCGCGACCTGGTGATCGTCGAGGCGCATGTTAGTGTCGATGCGTGCGGACGCAGATGATCGGTGCGTGCCTCCTCGCATGCCTCGCAGCGTCGGCGCATGCAGAGAAGGCCGAGAAGAAGCCTGTCCAGAAGGCTGAGAAGAAGGCCGACAAGAAGGCTGCCAAGCCGGTGGCGACGCCGGCGGCGACCGAGATCGAGCCGGCACTCGAGCTCGGCGTCCTCGACCCGAAACGGATCCGGACGCTGACCAACGATCCGGTGCTCGGCAAGGCCGATCGCGTCGACGGTGACGAGACCAAGGGCGTCGTGGCGTTCACGTTCGACGACGGTCCGAATCCCGACACGACGCCGGCCGTGGTCGACGCGCTCGAGAAGTACAACGTCCCCGCGACGTTCTTCATCGTCACCCGACGCCTGGTCGGCAAGAATGGCGAGAAGCCGCGCGAGATCCTCGATCGGATTCTCAAGGCCGGGTTCGAGATCGGCAGTCACTCGGTCAGCCACCCGAACCTCGGCAAGGCGAATCCGAAGGTGCTCGAGACCGAGATCGACGGATCGATCCGGACGCTCGCACCGCAGGCGAATCGCGCGGTCGGCTTGTTCCGGCCTCCGTTCGGTGCGTTCGGCGGCGGCGGCAACGTTCGGCTGAAGAAGCTCGGGCTGACCGACGTGCGGTGGTCCGTCGACACGCTGGACTGGCAGGCAAAGAACGCGGACAAGCTGCGGACCAAGGTCCTCACGATGATCGTCAAGCAGCAAGGCGGCGTCGTGTTGATGCACGACGTGAAGCCGATCACCGCGAAGGTCATCGAGGGCGTTCTCGATGATCTGGAGGCCGAGAACTGCCGCCGGCTCGCGGCCAAGCAGGAGCCGATCCTGCCGGTCTCGATCCACTACTTCCTCAAGGACGGCAAGACGGCCCGACCCATCCCCGAGCCGGTGCAGAAGCGGACGGCCGCGTACCGGGCTGCCCTTCCCGCGCGGTGCGCCAAGCGGCCATCGCCGCCGCCTCCGCAGCCCGTTCCGCCGCCGGCCGCGCCGCCGATCTCGCCCCCCGTGAAGGCCACTCCCGACGGGAAGCCGGCTCAACGCTAGGCGTTGACAACTACATCGAACCACATTAGCTTCCGCGCGGACTGGACGACGGGGACGCGTGGAATTGTCATGGACTCATCGAAGCTTACGGCTTCGCGCGCGGGCGCGGATCGGTCTGTCGTGACTCCACCGGTCACCTGGGAGAACAACACGCCGCTGCCGGACGCACCCGCCAGCGCCGGTGAAGGAACCGAGGAGACGCCGGTCTTCGACGCCTCCGAGCTCGCGGACGTGGGGGATGGGTTCGGCGAGGGCGAAGGCGAGCACACGGTCGTGGTCAGCTCGGCGTACGAGCTGCGGCCCCGGTTCACCGGTCGGACCCGCGCGATCGCGAAGCTCCAGGAGCTCGCGGACATGGCGTTCGACACCCGCCAGATCGGGTTTGCGCTCGTGCTCGGCGACCCCGGCATGGGCAAGAGCCGGATGGTCTCGGAGCTGATCGCACGCATCCGCACTTCGCATCCGACCGCCGTCGCGATGATCGGTACCGCGGACGAGAACGCCCACGCGTACGGACCGGTCGCGCGCTCGCTGACAGCGCGGTTCGGGCTGCACCCCGGCGAGGATCAGGCGGAGAGTCGCGACAAGATCCAGGCAGGCGTCGCCGAGGTCGTCAAGCCGAACCAGGTGCCCGAGGTCGCGCACCTGATCGCGCATCTGCTGCGCGTCCCGTTCGACGACAGCCCGGTCGTCACCCCGCTGCTCGAATCGCCGCAGCGCCTCGAGGCGCGCCTGTTCATGGCGCTCAAGCGCCTGCTCACCGCCGAGGCCGAGCGTCACCCGGTCATCCTGGTGATCGAGAACATCGAGCTCTGCGGCCAGGACACCGTCAACTTCCTCCACTACCTCGCCGCGGGCCTTCGCGACTCACGCGTCGTCATCATCGGGACCGGCACCCAGGCGCTGTACGCTCGCCACCCGGCGTTCGGAGAGGGCGAGGTCAACCCGACGAAGATCGAGCTCGGAGCCCTCACCGCCGGCGAGGCCGAGGATCTGCTGCGCGAGCTGTGCCGCCCACTGCACGAGGTCCCGGTCCAGCTGCTCGCGCACGCGAAGACGCTCGGCGGATCACCACGCGCGATCCACGAGCTCGTGCGGCTACTGCTCGAGAGCGACTGCATCGTCCGCGAAGGAATCATCTGGCGCGTCGCCCCCAAGAACCTCGCGGCGATCACGTTGCCGCGCAGCTATGACGAGGTCGTGGCCGCGCGCTTGCGCGTGATGGAGGCGACCGAGCGTCGCGTGCTCGAGATGGCCGCGGTCGTCGGTGAGACGTCGTGGCTCGATGCGATCCTCGCCCTCGAGCGCTGGGGGCAGCGGACGTCGGATCCCGATGGACCGACGCTCGGGCAGATCGCGGCGAGCGGCGATCACAGCCGGCTCGGCGTGGTTGCTGCGATCGGTAAGCTCGTCGAGCGCGAGTGGCTCGCCGAGGTCCCGCAGTCCTCGATCGCAGGTGAACGCGAGCTGCGGATCGCGAACCCGAAGCTGTGGGCGCTCGTCTACAAGGGCATCGACGAGACCAAGCGTCGCGGCTACCACGCCGCCGTCGCACGCTGGCTCGAGCTGCACCCCGAGGGCCGTGGTCCCGCGGCGCAGGAAGAAGTCGGCCGTCACCTCGCGCTCGCAGGGGAGGCGCGCGATGCGGCGACTCGCTATCGCCGAGCCGCCGAGGCTGCGCGCAGTCAGTTCGCAAACGAGACGGCGATCCGCCTGTTCGATCGCACGCTCGCCTGCATCGGCGACACGGATCTCGCCGCACGGATCCACATCTGGCACGACCTCGGATCGGTGTACGAGCTGATCGGTGACTTCGAGGCGGCGCTCGGCGCGTTCGAGCGCATGCTGCGCCTGTCCTGGGTTGCCGCAAGCAAGACCAAGGCGGCCGTCGCATTCAACAAGATGGGGCGCGTGTGGCGCCGCAAGGGCGACCTCAAGCTCGCACTCGAGTACCTCGAGCGCGGGCTGGAGCTGTTCCGCGGTGCCAACGATCAGCGCGGCATCGCTGGCTCGCTCGATGACATCGGCAAGTCGCTCCACATGCTCGGCCGCTACGACGAGGCGCACTCGAAGATCACCGAGGCGCTCGCGCGTCGCGGCAAGGGCGGCGACAAGCGTGCGATCGCGACCTCGCTGTCCCGGCTCGGCGAGGTCCAGCAGGATCGCGGTCAGTACGAGAACGCGCTGACCTGCCACCAGGAAGCATACGAGCTGCGCAAGGCGGCCGGTGATCGCTGGGGGCAGATCGTCTCCCAGAACAACCTCGCCGCGCTCGCGTTCGAGGTCGGCGATTTCGCCGAGGCGCGGACGAACTGGGTCGCGGGGCTCGCCGAATCCGAGGACATCGGGGCCCTGCCCCTATCTGCGCTGATCCTGACCAACCTCGGTGAGGTCTCGCTGGTCGAGGGCAAGCTCGACGAGGCGCGCAGCCGCCTGGAGAACGCGCTCGAGATCATCGAGGACATCGAGGATCGCGGGCTCGAGTCGGAGTGTTGCCGCCACCTCGCGCAGCTCGAGAAGCAGCAGGGCCACGCCGCCGATGCCAAGGAGCTCGCCGAGCGCGCGCTCGTGGTGGCCAAGAAGGCCGGGCTCCGCGAGAAGGAGGCGCAGGCCTACCTGACCATCGGCGACGTGCTCTCGGCGAGCATCTTCGATGCCGGGGATGCCACCGAGTCGTCCGCAGGCCTGGCGCCTGCCGCCGTCGCGTTCACCAGGGCGGTCGAGATCGTCCGTAGCATCCGCAACGAGGCCGCGCTCGGCAAGGCGTTGCTGGCATTCGGCCGCTACAAGGCGGAGGTGGGCGATATCGCCGGTGGCAAGGACATGATTCGCGACGCGATCATGGTCTTCAGCAAGCTCGGCCTGGGGCGTCCGGCCGCGGCCGCCGACAAGCTTCTCGCCTCGCTCAGCTGATCTTGATCTTCGGTAGCGCGAAGCGTGCGTTGGTGACTTGCCAGGTCAGCTTCGACTAGGCATGGTTCCCGTTCGCGATGTTCTGGTTCTGGGTCGGTTTCTTCACGCTCGTCGCGGCGCTCCTCACGCTCGATCTGGGCGTGCTGAACCGCAAGGCGCACGTCCCCACGATCAAGAGCGCGGCGTACTGGACGATGGGCTGGATGTCCCTCGGCTTCGCGTTCTCGGGCTTCGTCTGGTTGATGTACGAGAACGGGTGGCTCGGCGCCGGGTTGATCGGCAAGGGCGTCGGCGGCCACGGTAACGAGGCCACGATCACCTACATCTCGGCGTACCTGCTCGAGTACGCGCTGTCGGTCGACAACATCTTCGTCATCTCGCTGCTGTTCACCAGCTTCCGGATCCCGCCGCAGTACCAGCACCGGGTGCTGTTCTGGGGAATCCTCGGCGCCATCGTCTTCCGGTTGATCATGCTCGGCGGCGGCGCCTACCTCGCCCACCGCTTCAGCTGGATCTTATACGTGTTCGGCGCCTACCTCGTGTTCCAGGGCGTCAAGCTGTTCCGGCACAACGACGAGGACGAGTTCGACCAGAACAAGAGCCTCGCGGTGCGCGTGCTGCGCAAGTTCGTCAAGGTCGTCGACGGTGACTACGGCGGCAAGTTCATGGTGCGAGTCGATGGTCGCCGCGCACTGACGACCGTCGCGGTGTGCCTCGTCTCGATCGAGCTCACCGACATCGTGTTCGCGCTCGACTCGATCCCGGCCGTCCTCTCGGTCAGCCAGGAGACGTTCATCATGGTGACGTCGAACATCTTCGCGATCATGGGGCTGCGCTCGCTGTACTTCGTGCTCGCCGGCGCGATGGCGCAGTTCCAGTACCTGAAGCTTGCACTCGCCGTTCTGCTCGTCGGTATCGGGTTGAAGATGGTCTTCCACGACCACTACAAGGTCAGCCACGTCGTCTCCCTCGGTGCGATCGCCACCATCATCGGTACCGGTGTGATCGCCTCGATCGTCGCGACCAGGCGCGCCCTCAAGAAGGCCGCAGTCTCCGGTGAGCCGCCGCCTCCCAGCGATCCGCCGGCGGGTCCCGTGTCGCCGCCTGGCGCCGTCTAACGGACGACGACGAGCATCTCGGTCTCCATGACCTCCTCGGCCCAGCGTCGCTTGTAGTCCATCTCGGTCCCGAGGTCGTAACGGCCGATCCGTTCGGCACAGAGCTCGAGGATCTGGTGGTACTGCAGCAGCCCACCGAGGCCGAGGTCGGCGTGATCGTCGTCGTACGAGAACTGCAGACCGCGGTACTCGCTGTCGAGGACAGCACCGAGGATGTAGCCGATATCGCGATCGTCCTTGCGCGCGAACAGCGTGCGCTGCTGGCCGAGCTCGCACAGCCGCGGCAGCATGAGGCCATAGAACGCGCGCATCGAGCCCACCGAGATGCCGACTCCATCACGCGCTTTCCAGCTCCTCGCCTCGACGTCCTGGATCCGGGCGTAGAGCTCCTTCGCGCGCGCGGGTTCGATGCGCACGCTCTCGAAGGTCACGTGCTGATCGGCGGCAGCACGCAGGCTCTTGCGCAGTGACTTGCGAAGCTCTCGCGATCGGCGCGAGAGGAATCCGTCGATGCCGCCTTCGAGGCTCGCGACGTGACGCGTCGTCGGCGTTCCGCGGCGGCGCTCCCAGCGGCCCGGCAGCGCGCGCTCGAGCGCGATCCGCTGCGGGCCATCGGCGGTCATGCCCGCGAGGATCGCGAGCTGCCAGTCACGACGTGCGGCAAGGACCGGCACGACCTCCTCGGCCAGCGCTTGCGGATCGCGGCCGACGAGCGGTGACGCGAGCCCCCACGCGAGCTCGATCGGCTCGATGTACGGAAAGCCGGCCGGATGCACGCCGCGCGCGGCCGCGAGGAAGCCGTGCTCGCCGCGAAACGAGAATGCGGCGCGCGGCGGCATCAACGCGGCGGACGCCGACAGGATCCACGCGCTCGACGAGCAGAACCGGTCGATCGCCGGGGTGACCGCGATCTCGCGATCGAAGTCGTCGGCGTGGGCCGCGAGGTCGACCGGTTGCACGGGCGAAGCGTAGCAGCGCCAGTGTCGTTTGATCGCAACACCCTGCCCGCCTGGTACCGGCCCCGCCGCGCATCCCGGCGGGGGTGGCCCGGGCACGGCGATTGCTGCGATACTCACGATCAATGCGTGCACTTCTTGCGGTGTTCATGGCCGGCATGCTCCTGGGCACGGGGTGCGCGGCGAACAGCTACCAGATCCCATCCTCGGAGCTCACGCGCCTCAGCAT
>JACCQV010000487.1 GCA_013813945.1 Deltaproteobacteria bacterium
GCCCGATTCCGATCGCGCGAGCGGTGGAAATCACGCGGCAGGTGCTGTCGGGGCTCGCGCATGCGCACGCGCTCGGCATCGTGCACCGGGACATCAAGCCGGCGAACATCGTGCTGTCGCAGAAGGCCGGCCTTGGCGACCACGCGAAGATCCTGGATTTCGGCCTCGCGCGGCTGAGCGTGGAGAGCTCGAACCTGTCGTCCGGTGTCATCCTCGGGACGCCGAGCTACATGGCACCCGAACAGATCCGTGGCCTTCTGATCGACGGCCGTACAGACCTGTATGCGTGCGGCGTCATGCTGTTCGAGCTCCTGACCGCGACCAAGCCGTTTCGCTCGGCGAACAACGAGCCCGTCGAGGTGTGCATGATGCACATCACCGTTCCGGCGCCGCGCCTCGCCGACAAGCTTCCAGGTCACGACTTCGGAGAGCTCGAGACGATCATCGCGCGCGCGCTCGAGAAGGATCGCGATCGCCGCTATGCGACCGCGGCCGAGTTTGCGGAAGCGCTGTCCGCGCTCGGCGGTCGGCCGAGCTACCAGACGCCGCCCGTCGGTGTGATGGTGCCTCCATCACCGGAGACGACGGCTCGCCTCAAGGACAGCGCGGCGTTCGGGAACGCGGCGACGAGTGCATTGATCGCAGATACCCAGGCGCTCCCCCCGGAGCCGTCTCGGTCGCTGCCGCCGCCAGCTGCGGTGCAGCGGCCACCCTCGCGCCGTATGCTCGCGATCGCCGGGGGCACGGTCGCAGCGGCGCTCATCGTCGTCGCGATCGTGTTCGGAATGCGGGCGGGAACTACGAGCACCGCGGCGTCGTCAGCGCCGCCGAAACCGGCCGATGCCGGCGTCGTGGTCCCGAAGGATCCTGAAGCGGTGACCGATCCAGTCGCGGAGCTCGTGACCCGCGCCAAGGAGCTAGCCGCTGCTGGAAGGTTCAAGGCGGGGGTCGACCTGCTCACCAAGGCGCGCCGCCAGCATCCTCAGGATGCGAGGCTGCCGTTTCATGCGGGCCTGCTGTATGTCGACAAGATGTACTTCGGCGACGGGCTGCCGCTGGTGCGGGCCGCCTTCGCGATCGATCCTGTCTACCGAAGTGACCCCGAGCTGATCAAGGCGCTGGTCCGGGGGTTCAACGCGAAGGCGAGCTACGACGGCGCCATCGCACGCTTCCTTCGCGAAGATGTCGGCGCGGCGGCGAAGCCGTATCTGGAGGAGACCGCGAGCAGTCATCCCAACGTGATCGTGCGCAGGCGCGCGGCTGCGGAGCTCAAGCGCTACTGAAGCCGACCTCGCTACCCGGGACGTACCCGCGACGGGTTCGCGGAGCTGATATTTGATCGTGTGGGCCTCGTTCCGCAGGAGCTGATCACCGGGTGGGTTGCATGCGCGATCGGCCGTGAGGAGCTGGTCGCGATCTCCATCGAACAGCGGGATGAGCTGTGCGCCGGCGAGATTCCCTGTCCGTCCTGCTCGAGCTCGTGCAAGCCGACGTTCCGGGCCGAGGCACTCTCGGGCGACATGACCCTGCGCGTGTGGCGGGACGGCGGCTGGGCTTCGAGCTACTTGCTGCGCTAGCTGGCTAGAACACGCGCGCGCAGGCGTCGTTATCGGTTCCGCATGCCCGGATGACCTCCGAGTCCTGGGCGGTCGTTGGCTGACAGCTCTGCATCTCCACCGCCGGGATCAGCCGCAGCCGGGTGTCGAGACAGTCGATGCAGCGCTGCTCCCCCGCGGGATCGAGCAGCTCTCGCGCGGCCGCGAGGTCCGTCTGGACGTCGCTCCGGCACGCCTCCTCGGGGGTGGTCCGGCACGTGCTCGTACACAGGCCTTCCTCGAAGTCGGCGACGGCGCCGTCCCAGTCTGCGCCGTTACCGTCGCAGGCGGCGATGAGGAGGACGGCAGGCCAGGCCAGTCGCGTCACACCCCAGAATCGCACACCTCCGGGAACCGATCGATGCGGCCGGTGTCGTAGCGCTCGTGAGTCGCGGTCCCACGCTCGCCGTCATCGCGCTCGCGGTCGTGACCACCGTCGGTGCGGTCGTGTTTCACGCCTACAGCGGCCCTCACAGTGAGGATGCCTACACGCGACCGGTGGCGCCCGCGCCGGTTGGAGTGTTTCGGGACGGAGGGGTGCCGCGCCGCGATCCCGCGATCGAGCAGGCGTTGTCGCGCGAGCTCCCGCGGTTCGTCGCTGGGCTGGTCGCGGGCGGGAGCACCGAGGCAACACGCGCGCAGCGGATCGCGGAGCTGCGCGAGCACCGCGCATTTGCGGGGCACGGACCCGCGCTCACGGGTGCGTGGCGCGCGATGATCGATGCCCTCGACGATTGGTGGCGAGTGTCATCGGGCTCGCGGGCGAGTGGTGCGGCGAACGAGCTGCGGGCGCGCATCGACGTGGTCTCGGATCAGCTGGCGGCGGCGCAGCTCGGCTACTACATCGATCCGGAGATCGTCAGCGATCATCCGCGCCGACGGTCGGGCATCTTCACGTACCGGATCGACGAGGTCGCGTTCGTGCGAACCAACGAGGATCGGGTTCGCGTGCTCACGGTGCGGCGGCTGGATCCGCTCGACGCGGGTGCGGTGGTGCTCGGGCTGACGACCGAAGAGCTCGCGGACCCGGTCGTCCTGCTCGATGCGGTGGAGGCGAAGGTCGAGACGCAGATCGTTCCGGTCCTGGCGGGCCGCTGGTTTCCGATGGGAGACGACGGCTGGGCGCACAGCCCACGCGGCCGGGCGCTCGCGGATGCAGCGAGCCGCGCGATTCGCCGCGAGCTGATGGCGGCGCTGTATGACGACGTTCAGTCGCTGGAGCTGGCGACGGCGAAGTGTCGCAAGCTGCTGGTCGAC
>JACCQV010000517.1 GCA_013813945.1 Deltaproteobacteria bacterium
GATCGAAGCCCGTGTTCTGATCGCCACCGACGGCCGGCGTCGGCGTGGGGGTCGGGGGCGGGGCCACGACGACCGCGGGCTGGTCGGCCGGTGGCTTCTTGTCGCCACCCTGCATGGCGATGACGGCGATGACGGCGATCGCCGCGGCGACCGCGCCACCGACGGCGATGAGCACGCCCTTGTTGCGACCCTGCCGCGGGATGCCCGAGCCGAAGGAGGCCATCGCGTCGAACGGCGCGGACCTGTCGCCGCGGGACGACGAGTCGAACAGCGGCTGGCGCGTGTCGCGCGGTAGTACGACGTTGCCCGAGCCGTTGGTCAGCCCCCCGGCAGTTCCGTTCGCACCGAGACCGTTGAGCGTCGCCGCGGCACTCGCCTGGCCGGATTCCCAGCCCTTCGAGGTCGATGAGACGAGCGACGACAGATCAGGAGCCGCACCGGTCATCGTCGGCGATGCGGTCGCAGAATTCGCCGACGCGAGCGACGGGATGTCCGGCGTCGCGGACAGTCCACGCGTCGTCGTTCGTAGCGGCTCGCGGTCGCGGTCGTCCTCGTCCGGCGTCGGCGTCGGAGCGGCGACGAGCGGCAGGCTCTTGGCGGTCAGCTTCGGCGCCGTCGCCGTGCGGTTCTTCGGATCGTCCTCGGGGTTGTCGTAGATCTGGGTCTCGAGCTCGTCGTCGTCCCACGCGAGCCCGCTCGCGTCACTGGTGGCGGTGGGCGCGATGACCGGCATCTGCTGCGAGAGCCGAGCCGTTGGCGGCGGAGGCGGCTTGGTGCCCGAGGCACCGTCGCCCATGCCACGCAGCGACGAGCGACGTGGTGGTGGCGTCGAGCCGTTGGGACCCGTGCGCGCGCCAGCGGTGCTCGTGCGCGGGACTGCCGGAGGCGCTTCGGCCGGAGGCGGCTTGAGCTGGCGATAGCTCTCGAGCTTCGCCGTCTCGTCCTCGATCTCCTTGCCGAACGTCTTCTTCATCCAGCCCGCGAGATCCTTGCGCGAGTAGAACTCGCCGGCGGTGTAGACGAAGGCCTGCAGCTCGTCGTGGAGATCGATCGCGTTCTGGTAACGCTCCTCGGTGTCCTTCGCGAGCGCCTTGAGCACGATGCGCTCGAGCTCGTCGGGGATCTTGCGGTTGTACGTCGAGGGCGGAAGGATCTCGACGTTGCGGACCTTCTCGAGCGTCGAGAAGTCGCTCTCGCCCACGAACAGCCGCTCGCCGGTGAGCAGCTCGTAGAGGACGATGCCGCACGAGAACACGTCGCTGCGCCGATCGATCGGCAGCCCGCGCACCTGCTCGGGGGACATGTAGCCGAACTTGCCCTTGAGGATGCCCGCCTGGGTCTTGCTGCCCTTGCCGGCCGCCTTCGCGATGCCGAAGTCGATCAGCTTGACCTCGCCCTCGAACGAGATGATCACGTTCTGCGGCGAGACATCGCGGTGCACGAGCGACAGCTCGCGGCCGGACTGGTCGCGCTTGTTGTGCGCGTAGTCGAGGCCTTCGCAGACCTTCATGACGACGAAGCACGCCTGCGCGACCGGCATCGCCTCGCCGACCTGACGGCAGCGATCGAAGATGCCGCGGACATCGCGGCCGTGGACGTGCTCGAGGGCGATGTAGTAGCTGCCGTCGACGACACCGAGATCGAAGATCTGCGCGATGTTCGCGTGGTTCAGCTGAACGGCGAGCTTCGCCTCCTCGATGAACATGCGGATGAACTCTTTGTCCTCCGCGATATTCGGGAGGATGCGCTTCACCGCAACGAGTCGCTCGAAGCCTTCGACACCAAAGGCTTTGGCGCGGAACACCTCGGCCATGCCGCCGACGTTGATCCGCTCGAGCAAGTAATATTTGCCGAAGGGGGCCGGCTTCTTCACGCGGTGTTCTCTGGGAGCGGCAGCGAGGGGGATGCCGCCTCCGGTATGATGAGGTGGGACCCTATCCGAATTCGTTTCCTTGGGCCACAAGCAGTTTAGTTCCCCCGTGGCCGCAGGTCGTACCGCGAAGATCCCGGCACATCAAAGGAAATCGCTGGGGGGAGCCGGATTTTGAATGCCGGTCAATTCTGCGCGAGCGCCTGCGCCGGCTCCATCTTGGCGGCGCGCCGGGCCGGCAAGTAGCCGCCCAGGATGCAGAACACGGTCGAAAACACGAGTGCGCTCCCCCAGATCCACGGCTGGAAGTCGAACCAGGACTCGGGCTTGAACGGGAACCGCGGGATCCTGGCCGCCGCGAACGCGTTCCAGACCATCGCGATGCCCTTGGCCAGGCTGATGCCGAGGGCGCCGCCGACCACCCCGATGATGGCCGCCTCGCCGAGGACGATCATCAACACGTCGGTCTGGGTCGCGCCGACCGCCCGCATGATCCCGATC
>JACCQV010000548.1 GCA_013813945.1 Deltaproteobacteria bacterium
GCACGTCCACGTCCACGAACAGGCAACCGGGCCGAGACGCAGCCATAGGTGCGGCATGCTCGACTACGAGCTCGACGTCTATCAGCGCGCGATCGAACACCTGGCGTTTCGTGTTCGGGGCCTTCCGCGTGGCTACTCGGCGCTGCAAACCGGGTAGATGGGTGTTCCCGCTTGCACAGACTCGGCGTTGGCTGCGGCCAAGCAGCTCTTGGTCGGGGTGGTCGGCACGGGTGCAAGTCTGCCGATGATCGTGGACGTGTACGAGCACGTGACACGTGACACGTGCACGACGCCGGAACACGCTAACTGACCAGCATTGCGGCTAGACCTGATTTCCCCCGGTTGTCGTACGAGCCGAAGCTAGCGAAGCGCGCCGAGCGCGAACGTCCGTGCGTAGCCCCGCGACACATTCTCGATCCGCACCGAGATCGTGCCGTCGCTCGCATACGTATAGGTCTCGGCGATCTCGTTCGCCATCAGGTCCGGGCGACGCGTGCTCGGAAGCGACGCGAGCTCCGCCCGATCGGCGAGCGCCGGGTCATACGGGAAGTAGACATCGACCCACGGCACGAGATCCTGGATGGGCTGGCCTGCTGCATCGAGGGCACCGCATTCGAGGAATCGCAGGTGGCCGATCGTATGAGTCGGCCGATAGCGCCGGCGCACGGTGATCGGCACGTCGGTGTTCTTGCCGATCAACGGGTCGAAGATCTTGTCTGTGCCGCTGTCGCCCTCGCGCCAGACGCCGAAGTGGCGCGTGATCGCTTCCTTGATGATCACGTGGGCGTCGGGATCAGCCGCGATCGCGAGCCCGACTGCCGTCGCCGCAAACGGCTGGGGTGCAAGCTGCAGCTTCTTCGCGAACCGCGCCCGGAGCGCGCGACCCACGGCCGGGAATCCGGCCCCGCCGCCGACGAGATAGATCCCGCCGAGCTCGCGCGCGTCCTCTGGATCGATGCCGCGCTCACGGAGACGATCGAACAGCAGATCGACCTGCGCGAGCGTTCGATCGATCAACGGCTGTGCGCGTGCGTAGAGCGCGGCAACATCGATCGCGATCGGTTCCTCGCCGGCGACGCCGAGATCGAGCAGCAGCTTGCGCGAGGTCGGGCGCAGGGATTCCTTCGCCTCGCGAGCACGCTCGAGCGTCGCCGCCGTGGGCGCCACCCCCGCGGCTTCGAGGATCAGCTCGTCGAAGTCGTCACCACCGACGCGCGCGAGACCCTCGGACGCGATCAGATCAAAGCGCCGGCCTTCGAGCGAGACCGCCGAGGTATCGAAGGTCCCGCCGCCGAGGTCATAGACGACCACGTAGCGCTTCGGGCTCTTCTTGCCGAGCTCGAGGTGGCGCTGGGCGAAGTCGACGGCGGCTGCGGTCGGCTCGTTGAGCATGCCGATCGGTTCGAAGCCGGCACGACGGAATGCTTCAAGCGTCATCCAGCGCTGGCGCGAGGCCGAGTTCGCGGGGACCGCGACCATCGCCTCGAGCGGCTCGTCATCGCGGATCTCGAGGTTTCCATGCTCGATGAGCTGCGTGCGCAGGCCTGCGAGAAACTCTGTGACGAGCTCGAGGGCCGAGATGCCGGGCAACCCGGGAACAGCGGCATCGGGCGCCAGGTGCCCGATCACGCGCTTCACCGAACGGATCGAGTGCTCCGCGGTGCCATCGGCGAGCGCGCGCGCCGCGGCCCACCCGACGAGGAGCTCGTTGCGCCGGAGCACGGCGATCCCGGGCACGTGCTCGCGGAACTCACCGCCTTCATCAAACGCAGCGACGGGATGTCGGCCGTCCTGCACGGCAGCGACGACTGTTCGAGTGGTTCCGAAGTCGATCCCGAGCCGCATGGCGCAGCATGCCAGTGTGCGCGCCCGACAGCAGCGGGTTTTCTCCTAGATGTGCGGCGATTAGCCCGGTGTGGGTAATCAGCGCGCGACGTAGGCGCCCGTTCTTTGTTCATTCACGCGTTTGCAGCCTTACCGATTGCGGCGCGGTTATTGAACAGGTTCCGAAGCAACCCCCACAGGAGCTGTAATGTCATCCCGCCTAGCCTCATTAATGTTTGCCGGAGCTGCTGTCGTAGCGTTCGTTGGTTGCGCAACCGACGGTGAGTCGTCGAACGAGTCCGCCAACCACGGTCCCGAGCACACGCTCGACATGGATGGTTGTGTGAAGATCGAAGGCGCCGATATCGGCGTCAACGGCGTCACCGTCACCCTCGGTGGAGTCTCCGTCGAGTTCACGAGCTGGGTCGCCAAGGATGGCGAGCCAGGCGAGTTCATCGGGTTCACCTTGAGCGGAAGCGCCGTGTTCTTCGTCAAGGCCGGCAACAACGCCGATGACCTGTTCGAAGGTTCCGGCATGAGCTGGGTCAACCCGCTCGGCACGGGCGGACCGGACGTGAAGGGCATCTCGAACATCCAGATCTGCGAGATCTCGCCGCCACCACCGCCGCCCCCGCCGCCGTGCGGTTCCGAGGAGAACCCGTGCCCGCCGCCCCCGCCTCCGCCGCCGTGCGGCTCCGCGGAGAACCCGTGCCCGCCTCCTCCGCCGCCCCCGCCGCCCGAGGAGTGTGGCTCGGAGACCTATCCGTGCCCGCCGCCCCCGCCGCCCCCGCCGCCCGAGGAGTGTGGTTCGGAGACCTATCC
>JACCQV010000600.1 GCA_013813945.1 Deltaproteobacteria bacterium
AGCCTGACGAGCGCACCGTACGCAACGCCCGCGGTGTGTGCCGCGATCACGAGCCCGTCCCCCGCGACGAGCGCGCTCGTCGTGACGGTCACATCATCGAGACCGACGTCCGCGAAGTAGACGTCGACGGCATCGAACTGCAGTCCCTCGATCGTCCGGTCCACGCGACCGTCCGCAGCGATCTCGACGTGCTCGATCGTGACGAGGTGCCGGGCGATCCCGCCCAGCCCATCGACCAGGGCGCGAATCCCCGGGACAAATCGCGGGGCGGTCGTCGTGATTCGCGCGTTGACGTACGCCGCGATGAAGGGCGAGAGCTCGGTAGCGAACGCCTTGATGGTTCCGTCCGGAATTCGATCGATGACCAGGTCGATGAGGTAGCGGCTCGGATCATCGGGGCCGTCGGTCGCCATCGCGAGCTCCGCGAGCACCTCGCTGACAGCAGCGGGCGGCGAGGAGAGCGTGATCGAGCTGCGCACCGCGTAGCGTCCGGTCGGATCGATGGGTACGGGCTTCGCACCTGCGTCGGGTGGTGGGTCAGCGTCGGTCCCGCACGCGGTGACGAGGACGAACAGGAATGCGAGGCGATGATTCGGCATGACCCAGCGCGGTTGCACACGCTATACCTTTCGCACGTCGACCGAAGTCCACGACTTCACTGGCTCGCCGCACCTCGCGTCCGACGGACTCGACCGCCGACCGGACGCCGTGTCCGCGTGTCGGACGAACTCGACTAGGCTCCAGCGGAGAGCGAGCGGAGCAGCTTCGATAGGTCGACCGGCTTGACGAGGTGAACATCGAAGCCGGCTTCGCTCGTGCGCTCGCGATCGCTGTCCTGAGCGTATCCAGTCAACGCTATGAACCGCGGCGTCGCCTCCAGCTCGGCTCGCAGCCGCGACGCGAGCTCGTATCCATCCATGACCGGCAGACCGATGTCGAGAATGGCCACCTCGGGCGAGAATCGCTGGACCACGGTCAAGGCCTCGACTCCGTCGATCGCGGTATTCACCTCGTGACCGAGCGACTGAAGCAACTCGGCGAGCAAGCACCGCGCGTCCTCGTTGTCATCGACGATCAAGATGCGGCGTGGGACCGCTGCGCGGTTCGCCAGGTTTGCGCTCGCCAGAGGGATGACCTTCGGCTGCGTCGCGACCGGGAGCGTGACCGTGAACGTGCTGCCTTTCGCCGCGCCCGGACTCTCCACACGGACGGATCCACCGTGCAGCGCGACAAGCCGGTTCACCAGCGTCAGCCCGAGGCCGAGCCCACCTCCGGCACGCTCGGGCGTCTGATAGCCCTGGATGAAGAGGTCGAAGACGCGAGGGAGAAGGTCCGCGCTGATCCCGATTCCGTTGTCCGCGACCGCAATCTCAACATTGCTTGCGACGGTCCGAGCAGTGACGCGAATGTGACCGCCGCGACCGGTGTATTTCGCGGCATTCACGACGAGGTTCGTGAACACCTGCGTCAAGCGCGCTAGATCTCCGTCGACCGCGATCTCGTGACTCGTGAGCTCCAGATCGACGCGGTGCTGGCGCTGCTCGAGGAGCGGACTGCTCGTCTCGACTGCCTTCGCGATGATCTCACGAAGATCGAGGCGTTCATTCTTGATCTCGAGCTTTCCGCTCGTGATTCGCGAGACATCGAGCAGGTCGTCGACCAGGTGCATCATGTGCTGCAGCTGGCGATCGATCACCTCGTGTTCCTTGGACGAGCCCTCACCGCGTAGCTTGATCAGCTGCAGTGCCGTGACGATCGGGGCGAGCGGATTGCGCAGCTCGTGACCGAGCATGGCCAGGAACTCGTCCTTCGCTCGGTTCGCGTGCTCGGCCGAGAGCCGCGCGGCCGCGTCCTGTTCGGCCTTCATTCGTTCCGTGAGGTCCCGCGTGATCCTCGAGAACCCGATGAGGTGCCCGTGCTTGTCGTGGACAGCGCTGACCACGACGGCGGCCCAGAAATGGGAACCGTCCTTGCGGACCCGCCAACCCTCGTCCTCGAACCGCTCTTCGCGGGTGGCGACCTCCAGCTCGTGCTCGCACTTGCCCGCCATGACATCGGACGCCGGATAGAACGCCGAGAAGTGGCGGCCGATGATCTCGATCGCTGCGTACCCTTTGATCCGCTGCGCGCCGATGTTCCAGGTCGTGACCTTGCCCGTCAGGTCCAGCATGAACAGCGCATTGTCGCGCACGCTGTCGACGAGCAGCCGGAACAGCTCCTCGGCCGCAAGCCGCTGCAGTTGATCCTGTTCCGCTCGCTTGCGGTCGGTCAGATCGCGCGTCACCTTCGAGAATCCGACGAGCCTTCCGCGATCGTCGCGCATCGCGCTGATGACGACGTTTGCCCAGAACAGGCTGCCATCCTTCCGCACACGCCAGCCCTCGTCCTCGAACCGTCCCTTGGCGATCGCGACGTCGAGCTCGTGCTCGCACTTTCCGGCCCGGACTTCGGACTCCGGGTAGAACCGGGAAAAGTGCGACCCGATGATCTCCGACGCGCGGTAGCCCTTGATGCGCTGCGCGCCGGTATTCCAGCTGGCAACATGGCCTCTCGGATCGAGCATGAAGATCGCGTACTCCTGGACGCTCTCCACGAACATCCGGAACAGCTCCTCGCCGCGCTCACCCTCCTTCAACAGGGTCGAGAGCTGATCCGACAGCTCGACGTCACCGGGCGCGCTGCCCTCGATGAGGGAGCTGGAGTCCCGTCCGGGAGCTTTGGGTACGTCTGCCAAGGGCGGTGATCTTAGCCCGGGGGTGGGCCGAGCCGGCGCCTCACCCGCCTACTTGCAGGTCAGCGCGAGGAGATGCCCCTCATTGTTCGGCAACGAGTGCCCGAAGACGACGTAGTCACCGCCGGCGAACGTCGACGTCGTGTTGACCCAGTTCTTGCCGGTGGCGTCATCGATCGAGATCGAGAGCCGGACATTCGACGTGTTGACGATCCCGAGCAAGGTCGCGGTCGCCTGCCCGAGCTTGAGCTTGAGCTTCTCGGCCTTCTTCTGGGTAAGCTTCTGCTCGAGCTTCGTCAGGACCTTGAACACGTTCCACGAAGAGAACGGCGGCTTCTTGAACTTCTTCTTGAGCTTGTCGAGCGCAGGGTCAACGGACGCGACGTCCGCCGAGCTCGCGCTGATCTCGATGAGCTCGCAGCTCACCACCACGGGCGGCGTGGGCTGCTTGTGGTTCGCCTGCGCGCTGGCCGCGGGGATCGCAACCACGAGCATCAGGAGTGGCAGCCAACGACAGACGCTCATATGCCCTCCACAGTATCTGCAGGAGACACCCAGATCACGGTCGTGTGACCATCTTCATCTTCGAGGTTGAGGACCGTTCCCTCTCCATCGGGTGTGTCGAGCGATTCGATCTCGGGCGCGACGCGAAGCGCGGCCGGCTGGACATCGATTGCACCGCGCGTGGGCGCACGGGTCCCCTCATCCGTCGTACGGAGGAGGAGTGCGAGAGCGGCGACGGCCCCGGCGCTGACCGCACCCGTGATGACGTGACCGCGATGGCGATCGAGCCACCCGGTGAACTTCGACCAGGCGCCCGTGTCCGCCTCCCGTGTCGAGATCGACCGATCGATCGTGCGCCAGATCGCATCGAAGCTGCGTTCGGGCACATCATCCGCTGCGAGCTCGAGGTGGCTGCGCACGAGCTCCGTCATCTCGCCGAGAGCATCCGCCTTGGTGCGCGCATCGGGTTCGCGCTCGAGACGTGCGTCGACGTCGGCCGCGTGGCGGTCGTCGAGCTCGCCGTCGGCGTGCAGCATCAGCTCGATGTCGTTGGGGGCGCCCATCAGCGTGTCCGCGCCGCGGGGGCGCGCTCCTTGAGATCCGCATCGTCGGGATCGTCGACCTTGCCTCCGGTCAGATCCTCCACCAGCGCCGCGGACGGGTTGTCGACGAGGTCGAGCAGCTGCTTTTGCATGTTGCGGCGGGCGTGGAACAGCCGGGACATGATCGTCCCTTTCGAGCAGTCCATCGCCTTGGCCATCTCCTCGTAGGACAGCCCCTCCAGCTCCCGCATCACCAGGACCGACCGGTGGTTCTCCGAGAGGGTGTCCAGGGCCTGGTCAATCCGGCCGCGGATCTCCTTGTCCATGAGCGCGCGGCCCGGATTTCCCCCGAGGATCCGCGGCAATAGCGATTCCTCGCCGCCGTCCTCGAGCTTGGACTCGTCGAGCTCGACGGGCTTGACCCGACGATGCTTGCGGAGGTGGTCGATTGCCAGGTTCATGACGATTCGGTACAGCCAGGTGTAGAAGCTCGAGTTGCCCTCGAACTTGTCTAGGTACTTGTGAGCCTTGATGAAAGCGTCCTGGACGACGTCGAGAGCGTCGTCCTGGTGGCGCACCACGCCGTAGGCAAGGGCGTAGGCGCGGCGGTGGTAGCGCTCGAACAGCGTCCGGAACGCGTCGTGATCCCCCCGCTGAGCGGAGGCCACCAGATCGCGGTCGTCGAGGTCCGTGCCATGCGCCTTCGTGGACGCACGTTGACCGTCGATATTCACCTTGGACGGCTTCGCCACGCTGCCGACCCGGTTATAGCTCATGTGCTCGGGCGCGTGTCGCCGCACTAGGTCGGTAGCGCTATGCTTGCGGGCCGCGTTCCAGGTCGACCTCGTGGCTATATCTGACGTCATTCCGCTGTTTCTTCGTCGCGTTCGGGCGGTGCTCTACCGCCACGAAGCGAGGCGAGCCGCGCTGTACGCGATCGCGTCGATCGGCGCCCTCGCGATCGCGGTCCCGCTCCTCGGTCACGTCTTCGGCGCGAGTCGAGCCTCGGCGATGGCCCTCCTCGGCATCGCGGGTCTCGCGACGGTCCTCATCATCGTCGGCGGCGTCATCATGGGGTTCGCCGTCCCGCGCAAGAAGTGGAGCCGCGATCACGAGCTCGCCCGCTGGGTCGGCACACGGCGTGCGGAGGTCGCTTCGGATCTGCTGTCATCGGTCGAGCTGGCCAACGCGCCCTCGCGTCCCGGGGCACCCTCACCCGCGCTGGTCGATGCGCTGATCGTCGCGACCTGTGTCCGCCTCGAGGATGTCGAGCCGCGCTCGCTGGTCCCGCACGAGGAGGTCCGGCGCGCAGGCCGCTGGACGCTGGCGGCTCTCGCGGCGAACGCGGTGCTCCTCCTCGCGGTTCCCTCGGTGATCGCCGGTGGCTGGCGCAGTCTGCTGTCGGCGCCCTCCGATCCGTTCGACGGCGCTCACCTGTCCCAGGTCCCGCTCGTCGGCGATCTCGAGGCGAAGCTGACGTTCCCCGCGTACTCGCGCCGCGCGCCGCTCCCGCTGCCTTCGTCATCGGGCGACGTGCGCGGACTTCCTGGAACCAAGGTCGATCTGCGCGCACGAGTGCTCGTTCCAGCCGACAAGGTCGAGCTCGTGATCGACGGTGCGGACATCCCCGAGGATCAGCGCGTCGTCCCGGTCACGCTCGAAGGCGAGCAGCTGTCGGTACAGCTCACGATCGACAAGTCCGCGCGGTACCGGTTTGCGGTGCGCTCGCCATCGGGCGTGCGCTCGATCGAGACCACGGCACGGTTGATCGAGGCGGAGCCCGATCAGGCGCCTGCGGTGCAGCTGATGGCGCCGGCAGAGACGCTCGACGTCACGAACCTTCGCCGCGTCGAGCTCGCGTACGTGATCGAAGACGATTTCGGCTTGTCGTCGGCGGAGCTCGTGTGGGAGGCCGGCAAGGACAAGGGCAAGAAGCCGATCATTCTCGAGTCGACCCCGGGTGGGCGCGCGCAGGGCAAGGTCCTGTGGGACATCGCCGAGGTTCTCGTGCCGAGCGGTGGCGAGGTCCGCTACTGGATCGAGGCGAAGGACAACGACAACGTCGGCGGTCCGAACATTGGAAGGTCGCGCGAGCTTCGGCTGCGCGTCGTCAGCCCGCGTGAGCGTCACGAAGAGACGCTCGTCCGCCACCAGGAGCTCGCCGAGAAGATCGTCCGCAACCTCGGCGCCCGGCTGACGCTGCCGGCGGAAGAGTCCCCTCGCGAGGAGGTCGCGCACAAGCTGCGCGAGGCGATCGTCGAGCTCGGCTCCGTCAGCGCCGCGTTCGACAAGGATCCGCACGCGTCGGACGCGATGCGCAAGGCACTCGTTCAAATGCGCGACCGACTCGACAAGCTCGCGACGGCCGAGCACAGGTTGCTCGCGTCGACGCGAGCGCAGGCGTCTGCACGCTCGGCCGCGCTGCCGGCGGGCCGGTTCGGAGTGATCGATCCACGCCTCGTCGCCGAGCTCGAGGAGGACACGATCATCCTCGCCGACTGGCTCGATCGCGAGCGCGTCGAGGGCATGCTCGACGTCGCCGACGAGATCAGCGCACACCAGAAGCGGCTGTCGGAGCTGATGACGCAGTACGCGAAGACCAAGGACCCGCGGCTCCTTGACGAGATCGAGCGCGAGATGAAGGCTCTCGAGCGCGCCTATGCGGAGCTCGACAAGCACCGCCGTGGCATGCCCGAGGATGTCCTCGACCAGTACGTCAACCGCGATGCGATGCAGGCACAACAAGGCGCGAGCTGTCTCGACGAGGTTCGCAAGCTGATCCGTGCGGGCAAGACGGCCGAGGCGCAGACCAAGCTCGAGAGCTGCCGTGCGCAGCACGATCGCTCCGCGTCCGCGCTCGAGGGCTCGCTCGCGGAGCTGCGCGGCGACAAGTTCAGCGACGAGCAGAAGAAGCTCGATGAGGTCATGAACGAGCTCGCTGACGTGGCGAAGGATCAGGACGATATCGCCGCCGAGGCGAGCCGGATCTTCGATGCGTACGCCGAGAAGGCCGACGAGGTCGCCAAGGATCATCGTCGCGAGGCGAGCAAGAAGGTCTCCGCACTCGTCGACAAGCTGCGCAAGCGACTCGCGGACGTCGGCGAGAGCGGCCTGACACCGTTCGCCAAGGAAGAGCTCGATATCGTCCAGCGCCGGATCGGCGACGTCGAGCACATGGTCGCCGACGGCGATCTCGCGGAGGCGCTCGGCATGGCGCGCCAGGCGAAGTCGAGCCTCGACACGATCGCGGGTGAGCTCGACGCAGCGATGAACGACGACCCCAAATCGAAGTGGGCCGACGAGACCCAGGAGGCACTCGACGATATCGAGCGGGCCGCGCCGATCGCGAAGGATTTGATCTCGGAGCTGCAGGCGCTGTCGCCGCGTCCCGACCAGATCATGTCCGCCGATGACCAGAAAGCACTCGAGCGCCTGCGCCGGCGTGAGGCGATGAACAAGGGCCGTGCCCAGAAGCTCGCGGATCGAACCAAGCAGATCGGTGCCGAGCTTCCTGGTGACACCGGTGCCGAGCTCGGCAAGAAGCTCGGCCAGGCGATCGGCCAGATGGGCAACGCCGACGAGCGGATGAAGGCGAAGGATCCGTCGGGCGCACGCGAAGCGACCCGCGCCGCCGCCGACGCTCTCGCGAAGGCCCGCGATCGAGCGCGCAGCGCCGCGCGCCAGGCGCAGGAGGGCTCGGTCAGCGATGAGCCGATCCGGATCCCCGGCGCCGACGAGTATCGCGCGCCGGAGCGGTTCCGCGAGGACCTGCTCGAGGCGAAGAAGAAGGGTGCGCCGGACGGCTACGGCGACATGATCAAGCGCTACTACGAGGACCTCATCAAGTGAAGTCGATCCTGGCAATCGCCTCCGTGCTCGCGCTCTGCCTGGTTCCCGGGCGCGTCGACGCCAAGCGCGATCGCACCGTGAACGGGGACGTGATCAAGGCCGCGCGGTTCCTCCAGACCGCTCGCCTCGAGGATGCGCGAGCGCTGCTCACGGATCTCGAGAAGCGCGCCGCGGACAGCGTGGAGGTCACCTGGCTCCGCGCGGAGCTCGCGTTCCAGACCGGCGACTACGCGGGTGCGGTCAAGCTCCTCGAGAAGCTGCCCGGCGACGCGGTCGATGGTCTGGTCGGCGGAACGCGCAAGCTCGCGGCGTCGACGCTGTCGGTGACCGAGGCGTTTGCAGAGACGCGCTCGCCCAAGGGTCACTTCCTGATCCGCTACGCGCCTGGCCCCGACGCGACGATCGCCGAGCTTGCCGGCGAGGTGCTCGACGCCGCGTGGGAGACGGTCGGCGAGGACCTCGGCCTGCGCCCGACCGATCCGATCCGGGTCGAGCTGCTCGGCGCGCCGTCGGATCTCGCGAAGCTCTCGCCGCTCACCGAGTCGGACATCGAGACGACGGGGACGATCGCGCTCTCGAAGTACAACAAGCTGATGGTCGTCTCGCCGCGCGCGACGATTTTCGGGTACCCGTGGATGGATACGCTGGCTCACGAGTACACGCACCTCGTGGTCTCGCGCGTCGCGCACGACACCGTGCCGGTGTGGCTGCAGGAGGGGCTCGCCCGGTTCGAGCAGACGCGGTGGCGCCGCCCTCCGGAGATCGTGCTGTCCGCGACGGAGCAGGCCCTGCTCGCGAGCGCACTCAAGAAGGGCCGCCTGATCACGTTCGACGAGATGCACCCGTCGATGGCCAAGCTCCCGAGCCAGGAGGCCGCCGCACTCGCGTACGCCGAGGTCTACACGCTCGTCGCGTGGATGCACAAGAAGGTCGGCTACAAGGGGATCCAGTCCGCGCTGCTCGCCCAGCGTGATGGCAAGAGTGCGCGGCGCGCGGTCGGCGAGGCGCTCGGGATGACGTGGGGCGCCGTGGAGGCCGAGTGGCGCACGCACCTCAAATCGACCGAGCGCGGGGAGCGCACGAGCCCGGCCCGCGCCGGTAAACCGATCAAGTTCGCCAAGGGCGGCGTCGACTCCGAGAACATCGGCCTCGAGCAGGTGAATGTCCGAGCGCGCAAGCTGGCGCGGCTCGGCGGGATGATGCGCGCACGCGGGATGCTCGACGCTGCAGCGATCGAGTACGAGAAAGCACTGTCGGCCGGCGGTCCGGACCCATTTGTCGCAGGCAAGCTGGCCCGCACGCTCGTCGAGCTCGGCAAGCACGACCGCGCCATCGAGCTCGCTACCCCACTTGCTGCTGCAGATGATCGCGATGCGGTCGCCGCGGTGACCCTGGGTATGGCAAGGTCCGCCAAGCAAGAATGGCCCCAGGCCATCCTCGCCTACGAGCAAGCACTCCGCGTGAGCCCATTCGATCCAACCACCCGCTGCGGCCTTGCCGAGGCATACAGTCAGATCTCTGACCGCCGCGCCACGCGCGAGCGCAACGCTTGTGACGAGCTGAAGAGATGACGCCGAGCCGACCCACTTCTGCCTCCGGCAGTTCTCCGAGTGAGTCCTCGCTCGCTGAGGTCACGCCGCTGCACTCGGACCCCGAGGGGATGCCCCTCGCGCGCGAGGACGTCCGGACCACCCAGGTCACCCCGTTCGTGGCGCCGGCACCGACGCCAAAGTCCGATCTCGACGCGGTCGCCGAGCTCGCCGACGCCCACGCGCAGATCCTCACCGAGATCGAGAAGCGGATCATCGGCCAGCGCAAGGTGGTCGAGCAACTGCTCGTCGCTCTGTTCGCGCGCGGTCACACGCTGTTTGTCGGCGTCCCAGGCCTCGCGAAGACGCTGTTGATCTCGACCCTCGCCGAGACCCTCAACCTGTCGTTCCAGCGGATCCAGTTCACGCCGGATCTCATGCCGGCGGACATCACGGGTACCGAGGTCCTCGAGGAGGATCACACCACCGGACGCCGGATCTTCCGGTTCATCAAGGGCCCGGTGTTCGCGAACCTCGTGCTCGCCGACGAGATCAACCGCACCCCGCCCAAGACGCAGGCCGCGCTGCTCCAGTCGATGCAGGAGTACAAGGTCACCGCGGGCGGGCAGACCCACGACCTCCCGCTGCCGTTCCTCGTGTTCGCGACCCAGAACCCGATCGAGCAGGAGGGCACCTATCCGCTCCCCGAGGCCCAGCTCGATCGCTTCATGTTCCAGGTCGACGTCGACTATCCGTCGGAGTCGGAGGAGGAGGAGATCGTCCGCCAGCAGACGAGCGATCACCGCCCCGAGCTGTCACGCGTGCTGTCGCCGCAGCGGATCATGCAGCTCCAGGACCTCGTCCGACGCGTACCGGTCGCCGATCACGTCGTCAAGTACGCGGTCGCCCTCGCCCGCTCGACGCGCCCGACCTCGCCGAGCGCTCCCGCCTTCATCCGCGATGCCGTGTCGTGGGGCGCCGGTCCGCGCGCATCCCAGTTCCTGATCCTCGCGGCCAAGGCCCGCGCGATTCTCGCCGGCCGGTTCGCGGTGGCGATCGACGACGTCGCCGCGCTTGCCCGCCCGACGCTCCAGCACCGCCTGATCCTCAACTACCGCGCCGAGGCCGAAGGCATCCGGGCGGGTGACATCGTCGACCGCCTCCTCTCGGTCGTCTCTCCGTAATCCGTCGCGCGCCATGGCCACGCTGCCCGAGAAGGTCGATCCGGTCCAGCTCGCGCGCCTCGGCAGCTTGCCGATCAAGGCGCGCGTGATCGTCGAGGGTGCACTCTCGGGAATGCACCGCGCTCGGATGCACGGCTCGTCGGTGGAGTTCGCCGAGCACAAGGAGTACTCGCCTGGCGACGAGATCCGGCACATCGACTGGAAGGTCTACGCGCGCGCCGACCGCTACTACGTGAAGCAGTTCGAGCAGGAGTCGGAGCTGGCGTGCACGCTGGTGCTCGACGCCTCCGGCTCGATGGAGTACGCGGGCCGCGGTGTGTCGAAGCTGATCTACGCGGCGCACCTCCTGGCCGCGCTGGCGTATCTGCTCATCCGCCAGCGCGACAAGGTCGGGCTGCTGGTGTACGGCGACCCGGCGCTCGACCGCTACGTGC
>JACCQV010000616.1 GCA_013813945.1 Deltaproteobacteria bacterium
GCCCGATCCCGCTGCCGACCAAGATCAACAAGTACTGCGTGCTGCGGTCCCCGCACACCGACAAGAAGTCGCGCGAGCAGTTCGAGATCCGCACTCACAAGCGGCTCCTCGACATCCTCGAGCCGACCCAGCAGACCCTCGACGCACTGATGAAGCTCGACCTCTCGGCCGGCGTCGACGTCGAGATCAAGACCTAAGGTAACTGTCATGGCCAAGCTAGACGTCAAGAACATCACGGGTAAGAGCGTCGGCTCCGTCGAGCTCGACGAGACCGTGTTCGGCGCCGAGATCCACGAGCACCTCCTCTGGGAAGTGGTCAAGTGGCAGCTCGCGAAGCGCCGCTCCGGTACCGCGTCCACCAAGCGCCTCGGCGAGGTCCGCGGGTCCTCGAAGAAGGTGTGGAAGCAGAAGGGCACCGGTCAGGCTCGTCAGGGCAGCAGGCAGTCCCCGCACTTCGTCGGTGGTGGCTCGGTGTTCGGTCCCAAGCCGCGCAGCTACGAGTACAACATGCCGCGCAAGGCGAAGAAGATCGCTCTGCGCTCGGCACTGTCGCTCCGCGCGTCCGAGAACAAGATCATCGTGGTCGACAACTTCTCGACGGACGGCAAGACCAAGTCGGTCGCCGCGGCGCTCACTGCGCTGCAGATCGCTGATCAGCCGCGTAACCGCCAGGGCGTCGGCCCCAAGGCGCTGATCGTCGACGGCAACGACAACCAGAAGCTCGTGCGCGGCGCGAAGAACCTCGCCCGCTCGCAGTGGCTCGCCCCCGAGGGGCTCAACGTCTACGACATCCTCCGTCACGAGACGCTGGTCCTGACCCAGGCCGCGCTCGACCAGATCACGACGGCGCTCAAGGGTGCAGAGGAATAGTCATGCGCGCTCCGCAATCCATCATCAAGCGTCCGCTCCTCACGGAGAAGTCGGCGCGCCTTCGTGAGACCGGTGGCGGCGCATCCGCCAAGGCCGAGGGTGACAGCTACGCTCAACAGGCCGTGTTCGAGGTCGCTCGCGACGCGAACAAGGTCGAGATTCGTCGCGCCGTTCAGGACCTGTTCAAGGTCACGGTCACCGATGTCCGCACGTGCGTCGTGCGCGGCAAGGTCAAGCGCGTCGGTCGGTTCTCGGGGCAGCGTCCCGCCTGGAAGAAGGCGTTCGTGACCCTCAAGGCCGGCGATTCAATCGAGTTCTTCGAGGGAGTCTGAGATGGCGATCAAGAAGTACAAGCCGACCTCGCCTGGTCGTCGCGGAATGTCCTCGCAGGACTTCGGCGAGGTCACGAAGTCCGAGCCCGAGAAGAAGCTGCTCGCGCACAAGTCCGCGACGGCTGGCCGCAATAACCACGGCCGCATCACGTCGCGGTTTCGCGGCGGCGGCCACAAGCAGCGCTATCGGATCGTTGACTTCAAGCGCAAGAAGACGGGCGTTCCGGCGACCGTGACGGCGATCGAGTACGACCCGAACCGCTCGGCGCGCCTCGCGCTGCTGCGGTACGCGGACGGCGAGAAGACCTACATCCTCGCGCCGGCGAAGCTCGCCGTGGGTGACACCGTCATCTCGGCAAACACCGCCGATATCAAGATCGGCAACTCGCTGCCGCTCAAGTACATCCCGGTCGGAACCGAGATCCACGCCGTCGAGCTCAAGATGGGCCGCGGCGCGCAGATCGGTCGCTCGGCTGGCACCAAGGTCACGCTGATGGCGAAGGAAGGCGATTGGGCCACGCTGCGCATGCCTTCGGGCGAGATGCGCCGCGTCCAGCTCGACTGCCGCGCCACGATCGGCTCGATCGGCAACAGCGAGCACGCGAACATCCAGTGGGGCAAGGCCGGCCGGATGCGGTGGAAGGGCATGCGCCCCCACCAGCGCGGCGTCTCGATGAACCCCGTCGATCACCCGATGGGTGGCGGCGAAGGTCGCTCCTCGGGTGGCCGTCATCCCTGTACGCCCTGGGGTCAGAAGACCAAGGGTCTCAAGACTAGTCACAACAAGCGGACCGACCAGTTCATCATCCGCGGCCGGAGCAAGTAGCGATGCCTCGTTCAGTCAAAAAAGGTCCGTTCGTCGAGCACTACCTCGCGAAGAAGATGGCCGCCGCGTCCAAGGAATCCAACCCGAACAAGCGCGTCATCACGACGTACTCGCGTCGGTCGACTGTCATCCCGACCATGGTCGGCCTGACGTTCGCGGTCCACAACGGCCGCAAGTTCGTCCCCGTGTTCATCAGTGAGCAGATGGTCGGTCACAAGCTCGGCGAGTTCTCGCTGACGCGGACCTTCCACGGCCACACCGGCGAGCGGAAGAAGTAGCGCCATGCAGGCAAGAGCTTACGTTCGTGGA
>JACCQV010000624.1 GCA_013813945.1 Deltaproteobacteria bacterium
CGCACGAACGGCACCCGCGTGGACGGCACCCGCACGTACGGCACCCGTCCAAGGGCGAAGCCCGAAACCCTCTGCTTCGTGGCCTTCGTGGCTCAGATCAGGGCACCCGAGTGTCCAGGAGGGGCACCCGCGCGTCCACGAACGGAGAGACGAGCTCAGTCACGGCGAGGCGAACGCAGTCACGGCTGACGCGCGCAGATTCCCTGACCACCGATCGAGATGCAGCGCGGCAGCTCGGCCGGGCAGGTCGACGGTGACGTACAGACATCGGAGCACCGCATGCCGCCCATCGAATCATCGACGCAGAGCGCGCTCGTGCAGTCCGCTTCGCCAGTGCACGGCGATCCTGGGAGGCCGGCACCTCGTGGACCTTCGATGCACGAGACGCTGTTGCCGTTCGGATCCTGGCTCACGCACGCGTGGGTGACCGGGCAGTCGTAGTTCGTGAAGCAGGGGCAGTCGCCCGGCATCGCGCACAGCCGAGCGTCGCTGCCCGAGTCGCGTGGTGCATCGAGCGAGGCGTCGGGGGTCGGCGGCGGCGGATCGCCACACGCGGTGACCGCGGCGAGCGCGACGACGACCGGGAATGGCCGCGCGCGCATCGGGCCTACGGTGCGAGGTCCGCGAAGCTGACCTGGAGGTCGCGCGAGATCAGGACGGCACCGCGTGGCGGAACGTCCTCGAAGCCGTCCTTGGGATCTCCGTCGCCGCCCGAGACCAGGAGGACGCCACGGAACGAGTCATCGCGGCGACCGAGCTCATCGGTGACGGTGAGCCGGCGCAAGCGCAGGGGCTCGTTGAGCTGAGCCAGGACCATCGAGCGGCCGTTCGTGAGCGCGACGTTGCCGAGCTGGATCGCGTGGTCGCCGGTGGCGCGGCCCGCGCGCTCGAGCTCGGCGTTGACGAGTCGCAACGTTGCCGAGAGCGCACGGCGCTGTGCCTGCGTTGCGAGGTTCGGATCGTCGATGTTGCCCTCGTCGTGCAGCATCGCGAGGAAGAGGTGGAAGATCAGCTCGGCGGAGGTCCGGCCGCGGATGTTGCGACGCAGGTACTCGGGCACGTGCTCGAGCAGGCGCGGCGCGATGTCGTCGAGCTTGGGCTGGCCGGTCTGCGCGAACATCCAGCGCCTGAACCGGAACGGAGGCGTGTTGTCGGTGCCGGCGGGAGCAACACCGGACTTGTCGACCGGGACCGCCTGCGCGATCGCGCAATCACTCGTCAGCTCCGAGAGTGGGGCAGAGAGATCGATCGGCGTGGTGCTCGACTTGGGCGTCCGGACCAGGAGGACGTCCCCGCCCTGGATATAGCCAAGACCCCACCGACTGATCGGAGGCTGCGCGACGAGCGCTGCACGCACGGGTGCGAGCGCGGCTGGCAGCCGTTGAGGTTGATTGCACATGCAGGCGAAGAGTTTCATTTGCGTGGAGAGCTCCGCAGCCGAGGCGCGTTAGCACGACCATGGCGTGCCGCGTGCCGTGTGCCGTGTGAGTTGACGATCCGACGCCGGCTGATACGCAGCCGCCGAGTTATCAAGGCCAATTCCAAGTCCGAACCCGCCGCCCATCACGCTCCACCTCCTGGAGTATAGAGGCCCTGTTCGTTCGCGCCAATGTGGTTATCGGAAGGCCGTGTGATCAGGCGCTTGCGAGGGCGCGCGTCAGCTCGGCGAAGACCTTGCCGCGGTCGACCTCGTTGAAGACCTCGTGCTTCATCCCCACGAGGTCGTGATAGCTCGCACCTTCGACCTTGTCGGCAACCGTGCGTGACCGCGCGGGATCAGCAATCGGATCGGCCCCACCGACGAGCCACGTCGTCGGAACTTTGATCCGGCTCGCGTTGGCGAGAACGTAGTCCTGCGCCGCAGTCGACTCCGTGTACCAGCGTGAGGTCGCGACGTCGAAGCACAGCTTGTCGGCGACACGCTCGGCCTGCTTCGCCCTGTCCGCGGTGAGGTCCTCGACGCGCAACGAGTTTGGCTGAGCCAGCTTGGGCGCGAGCCGGCTCGCGACCTGAGCGAGGACCTTCTTGTAGCCGGGCACCACGAGCTTGAGCGCTAGATAGGGGGACGAGACGATCGCCGCCTTGATCGTCGGAGGCTGGTCACCGGCGAGCGCGCGCAGGGTGATCAGGCTGCCGTGCGAATGCCCGAGGAGGATCATCGGTGCGCCGTCCGGGACGAGCGCGCGCGCAGCGGCTTGCATTGCGGAGAGGTCGTTAAGGTAGGTATCGAACCGGTCGATGTAGCCGCGCTCGCCCGGTGACTGGCCGTGGCCACGAACGTCGTACGAGAGCGCCGCCCAGCCTGCCTTGACGATCACGTGCGCGACCTCGCGATAGCGCCCGCAATGCTCGGCGTAGCCGTGCGTGATGACCACGATGCCCTTCGGTGTCCCCGCAGGCATGAAGACCTCGGCGTAGAGGCCACCGATCGTGGACGTCTGGGTCGGGGTCAGCGGGCCGGGGAGGTCAGTCATCGCAGCTCTTCTATACAACGGGGAGGGATCGCGCTGTCGGTTGACGCACCGCGAACGAGCGGGGTACCGTCCGCGCCGTGGGCCGTAACATAGGTGGATCGCTCGTTATTTTGACGATGATGATCTGCGTTCTGGGTGGGTGCCCGACCCCCGAGCGCGACGTCGCCAAGAGCCAGACCCGGCTCGATCTGGCGAAGGACTTCCTGCGCAAGCACGAGCTCGAAGCTGCCGAGACCGAGTGCAACCGCGCCATCGCGCTCAATCCCGCGAACGACGAGGCCTACAACATCCGCGGCCTCGTCAACGTCATCCGCGCCGTCGACACCCAGCGCACGCTCGAGATCGACTCGTGCCTGACGGGCGTCGACGCGGAAGCGACGCACAAGGACCTCGACAAGTTCCTCCACGCCGCCGACGGCGACTTCGCGACGGCAGCGAAGATGACGCCGGACTACGGGGAGGCCTGGTCCAACCGCGGGATCGTTCACAACCTGCTCGAGGAGTACCCGGCGGCGGCTCAGTACCTCGCCAAGGCACTGGAGCACCCCATGCGGCTCGACAGCCCGGGGTTGACCCGTGCGCACCTCGGCTGGGCGCTGTTCCACCAGGGCAAGCACGTCGACGCCGCCAAGGAACTGCGCCAGGCGATGACGTTCCAGCCCAACATGTGCGT
Source organism: Deltaproteobacteria bacterium (assembly GCA_013813945.1). GTDB lineage: Bacteria > Myxococcota_A > Polyangia > Haliangiales > Haliangiaceae > JABFXX01. Next base: position 3,148 of record JACCQV010000624.1, read on the forward strand.
GGCAACTTATCGGCTGGCGAGAGTTTACTTCGCGCGCGAAGAGTGGGAAAAAGCTGCGGAACTTTTCGAAACGGTCTCCAACGATGCGTCATGCGGATCGCAGGAAGCCGGCCTCTATCTGATGAAGACGCGGATGCAGCAAGGGTTGGTCGAGGACGCACGTCGCGCACGTGACGCGTGTCTCAAGATCTCGCGCCAGAGCTGCATCGCTGCACAATGTCGAGCCGATGGTGGTGCACTCGGTGCGCCGACGCCGGCTGCGGGGGGGACGAATGGATCGGCGCCCTGAACGTGCTGGAGTTTCCATGACACCGGGGCTGCCGATGCAGCGATCCGGAACCGTCGTCGATGCACGGATGAGCCTGGCGATGTGGCTGCGTGCCGGCCGCTCGCAGCGCAAGCTGAGCCTCGAGGACGTCGCACGGATCACGAAGATCCAGGTGCGGATCCTCGAGCGGATCGAAGCCGGGACGATCAAGCCCGGAGACGGCATGCCCGCCGACGTGTTCGTGCGTGGCTTCGTCCGCAGCGTCGCGCGCTGTGTTGGACTCGATGAGGCCGAGGCACTTCGCCGCTACACCGAGGCGGCTGCGCAGGCAGCTCTCGATGTG
>JACCQV010000678.1 GCA_013813945.1 Deltaproteobacteria bacterium
GTATTCCGCCGCGATCGGCAGTGGCGCGTGGCGTGAGGAAGGCGGCAAGCGCGACCGGCTCCACGTCTCGACGACCACCGATCGCGCCGCGCTGCACGTCGGTGTCAGCCGCCACCACCTCAGTGATCGCCTGCGGGCCTGCCTCGACGCGGCGCAGGTCGCATTGCGGATTCCCCTCGGCGCATCGATCAAGCACATGCGCGTCGCCGCCGGCGAGCTCGATGCCGTGATCAACCTCAGCTCGGGCGAGCTCGAGTGGGACACCTGCGCGCCCGAGATCGTGGTTCGCGAGGCAGGTGGCGCGTACACCGATGGCGACGGCAAACCGTTTCGCTACAACCAGCGCGATCTCGAGCACCACCGCGGCAGCGTCGCGAGCAACGGCTCGTGTCACGCGGATCTGATCACGCTGCTCGGACCCTACCTGCCATGAAGACCGTGATCGCGATCGACGGGCTCGACGGCAGTGGCAAGTCGACGTTCGCACGCCAACTGACCGCGTCCCTGGCCGCGACCCTGGCCGAGGCAGGCGAGACGGCGGTGCTGTTCCGGGTCGACGACTTTCGCCAGCCCGTCGCCTGGACCACGCCCGAGCGCGAGGCCGACCTCTACTACGACACCTATTACGACCTCGACCAGTGCGATCGCTGCCTCCGTGCGTTCGTCGCGGGGGTCGATCACGTCTCGACCCCCCTCTACGATATCGTCGCAGAGAAGGTGACCGGCACCCGCAGGGTCGAGCTGAGCGGCGCAACGGTCGCGATCGTCGAGGGCGTGTTCCCGCTGCGGATCCCGCAGGCCGCGGCGGGCGTCCTGATCTACCTCGACGCGAGCGAGGCGGTCATCCGCGACCGCATCCTTGCCCGAGATCTGAAGAAGAGCCGCACCGCCGAGGAGATCGCTCGTCGGATCGACCGCCGCTATGTCCCCTCGCAGCATCGCTACCTCCGGGAGCACCGCCCCCGCGATCGTGCCGACATCGTCATCGACAACGAGGACCCCTCAGCGCCGCGAACCCTGCGATGTGACCTCAGCCGCGTTCCGGAGCCCCTCCACGCGGCCCTCGGCCGCCTCGTAAAGGGGCCGATCCTTTGACTTGAACTCCGTCGACGACAGGTGCACGTTCCCCCCACTCAAAAGCGCGGAGAACGAAGATGGCACTCAAGAAAAGCGTCGAAGTCCAGCCGGCCACCGGCAAGCTCGGAGTCCTTCTGCCGGGCATGGGTGCTGTTGCCACCACGTTCATCGCGGGCGTGCTCGCGATTCGCAAGGGCATCGGCAAGCCGGTCGGATCGCTGACGCAGCTCGGCCGCATCCGGCTCGGCAAGCGCACGGACAACAACTCGCCGATGATCCAGGAGTACGTCTCGCTCGCGAAGCTCGACGACATCGCGTTCGGCGGCTGGGACATCTTCCCGGAGAACGCCTACCAGGCCGCGATGCGCGCCGGCGTGCTCGACGAGCACAAGCACCTGAACCCGATCAAGGCCGAGCTCGAGGCGATCAAGCCGATGACGGCCGTGTTCGAGCAGACCTACGTCAAGAATCTGACCGGGCCCAACGTGAAGAAGGGCACGTCGAAGATGCACCTCGCCGAGCAGCTCATGGAGGACCTCACGGCGTTCAAGACGAAGAACGGCTGCGACCGCCTGGTCGCCGTGTGGTGTGGCTCGACCGAGGTCTATCGCAAGCCGACCGACGTCCACAGCTCGCTCGCGAAGTTCGAGGCGGGCCTCCGCGACTCGCACGACGACATCGCGCCATCGCAGATCTACGCATACGCGTGCCTCAAGATGGACGTCCCGTACGCGAACGGCGCGCCGAACCTGTCGCTCGATACGCCGGCACTGATGGAGCTCGCGCGCACGCAGAAGCTTCCGGTCACCGGCAAGGACTTCAAGACCGGCCAGACGCTGATGAAGACGATCCTCGCGCCCGGCTTCAAGGCGCGCATGCTCGGCCTCGAGGGCTGGTACTCGACCAACATCCTCGGTAACCGCGATGGCGAGGTCCTCGACGATCCCGAGTCGTTCAAGAGCAAGGAAGTCTCGAAGCTCGGCGTGATCGATCACATCCTGCAACCCGAGCTCTACCCCGACCTCTACGGCAACATCTCCCACGTCGTCCGCATCAACTACTACCCGCCGCGTGGCGACAACAAGGAAGGCTGGGACAACATCGACATCGTCGGTTGGCTCGGCTACCCGATGCAGATCAAGGTGAACTTCCTGTGCCGCGACTCGATCCTCGCGGCGC
>JACCQV010000716.1 GCA_013813945.1 Deltaproteobacteria bacterium
CAACGACGGTGAGCAGAATGATGGCTACCCGCATGGCACCGATACTACCCGGCCCCCCGAGAACCCCGCCACTATACGTACCTGGGGCCGCCTCACAGGTGAAGTTGTGAGAAATCGGTCACATCCGCAACGACGTTCAGTCGATCGCGCGAAGCGAGGACGAGACCGCGCGGACGGTCGCTGACTCGAAGGAGGCCTCGTCGCTGGTGCTGCGGAACGAGCCCGCGCAGCGCAGAGCACCGGTCGCCGGGTCGAACGCGTAGGCGACTCCCGCGGCGGTGCCGGGACGGATGGCTCCTGCGCGGTCGAGGCCCGGAGCCTGGTGCTCCGTGATCATGGCGACGACGAAGGCGCCGCGGATCGCGCGGAGGACGCGCGTCTTGCCCTCGTCGGTGCGGAACCGACCGCGCTCCGACGCCGCGATCATCCGCTCGATCTCGTCGCGCGCGAGGGCGTCGAGCCCATCGAGCGATTCGCCGGGCATGACGATCACTCGCGTCTGTGCCGCGGCGTCGGGATCATCGGTGGTCGGAATCGCGAGCTCGGGGTCGATCTCGAGCGGGCAGGCGCCGGCGCCGGTCAGCGTGTCGAGTGCGGGCGGAGTGAAGCGGGTCAGCGTCGCGAGGAGGCGGTCCTTGCCGCGGTTCCAGCGGCCGGCTTCGTCCTCGAGCGCGGATCGTTCGCCGGCATCGACGACCGTCGGAAACCGCTCCTCGATTGCGGCGCGCTCGGAGCGCTGGGCGAGCAGCAGGTAGCCAGTGACCGCCGATCCAGCGAGCACGAGCGCACCTGCCAGCCACGGCCAGATCCGGCGCGCGGTGACGGCGGGCTGGGCGACGGGGATCGGATACGGCGCGGTGCCTTCGGCGAGGATCGCCGTGATCGGCGCAGTGCCCTCCGCGAGGATCGGGACCGGAGCCCCCCTCGGTCGCAGAACCGTCTCCCGCCCTACCTGCCCGCTGTCCCTGACGTGTTCTGACATGGCCTAATGCGGCCCCTTTTACGCTTCACGCACTCGGCAACGCAAGGACCCCGATCAGTCGCTGGGGTACGGGTGGCGTAGTCAGTTTGCCGACGAGGATCCGGGCAGCTCCGCGAAGCTTCCGCGTCGCGGCGCATTGTCGCAGGAGGGCGCGGAAACACCGAGCATCCCACCGTTGACACGCTAGTCAGCGCCGACTATAAGCACCCGGCGCTCAACCCCAGGATTCTCGATAGGTTGCGCAGGTAGCTATGGACCAGACGCCCCTCGTTTCGCTCGCGTCCGGCGGGCATCCGCTGATCGACATCGATCTCACCGCTGTCGTTCAGTTCTGCCTGTTCCTGCTCGTATATGTGATCGCCAATCGGCTGCTGTTTCAGCCGTACCTGGCGCTCCGCGAGCGTCGCCGCGCCGGCATCGAAGGTGCGCGCGCCGAGGCAGAGCGGATGACCGCGCAAGCGGACGCCAAGCTCGCCGACTATCAGAAGCAGCTCGCCGTCGCGCGCGACAAGGCCGGCGACGAAGGCCGCAAGGTTCGCCTCGAGGCTGCGGCTCACGAGCGCGAGGCCACGGACAAGGCTCGTGCCGATGCGCAGAAGCAGATCGACGACGCGCAATCGAAGATGCGCGCCGAGACCGAGGCCGCGCGCGCCACACTGCTGCCGCAGGCCGATGCGCTCGCCAAGGCGATCGCGAGCAAGCTGCTCGGACGGGAGGTCGCGTAGATGATGACCACCAGGCGAAAGATCGTCTCGATCCTAGCGATGCCGGCTGCGTTCGTTGGCGCATTCGTCCTCGCATTCATCGCCGCTTCTTTGCTCTGGGGTGTCGCCGATGCGTTCGCGCAGCCGGCCGAGACGCCGACCCCGACCGAGACGGGCGAGCGTCCGCCGTACGGCTATGCGCCGCCGAGCGACGACATGGACAACGGCTCGGCCGATGACGCCATCGACAAGGACGCCGTCAAGGACGCCGCGTCGAAGGGCGCCCCCGGCGATGACATCAAGGCGCAGGGCCCGGGAACCTCTCCTGCCGGTGACGCCACGCACGGCCACCACGGCGATGTGACGCAGCACTGGAACTGGTTCGGCATCCACTACGGCAAGGACCTCGCCGGCGGCAAGTACGGCGACGGGCAGAACTTCGACCCCAAGACGGGCAAGTCCGTCGCCGGGGCCGAGGAGCCGATGTCGGCCGCGATCACGTTCATGTTCCTGAACTTCGTGCTGCTGATGGCGTTGCTCGTGAAGTTCGGCAAGCCCGCCGCTCGGAAGCTCGCCGCCGAGCGCCACGATCAGATCAAGTCTGCGCTCGACGAGGCCGCGAAGCTGCGCAAGCAGGCGCAGGACAAGCTGACCGAGTACGAGGTCAAGCTCAAGGATGCCGACAGCGAGATCAGGAAGCTCGTCGAGGGCATGCGCGCGGATGCCGAGGCCGACAAGGCGCGGATCCTCGCCAATGCGGCCGCGCAGTCGGCGCAGATGAAGAAGGATGCGGAGCTGCGGATCGCCGCCGAGATCGAGAATGCTCGCGCACTGTTGACCCGCGAGGTCACCGCAGCGGCTGCGACTGCGACCGAGAAGCTGCTGCGCGAGAAGATGCTGGTCGCCGATCAGCAGGCGCTCGTCGGTACGTTCATCAACGACCTCAAGGTCGAGCCCGCGGCTACGGCCGCGAAGGACCGTTCGTAATGGCCGCCGGAAGCCTCGCCCGTCGTTACGCCAAGGCCGTGCTCGAGATCGGCACGGAGAACAAGTCGCTCGAGAAGATGGGCGCAGATCTGCGCTCGCTCGCGAAGGCGATGAAGGACTCGGCCGAGCTGCAGTCGGTCCTGACCAACCCCGCGATCCGCCGCGCCGACCGCCGCCGCGTCATCGATGGCCTGCTCTCGGCGATCGGTGCGCAGCCGCTGACGAAGAACCTCGTCTACCTGCTGCTCGACAGCGAGCGGCTGTCCTCGGTCCCCGACATCTCGCGCGAGGTCGACACGATGATCGAGGCCCGCTCGGGGCGGATCACGGCCGAGGTCATCTCTGCCAAGCCGCTCGAGCTGGCGCAGCTCACCGAGATCACCGTCGCGCTCGAGAAGCTCTCGGGCAAGAAGGTCACTGTCACCAAGCGAGAAGACGAGAGCCTGCTCGGCGGCGTGGTCGCCAAGCTCGGCGACAAGGTCTACGACGGTTCGCTTCGCACCCAGCTCCGCAACCTGCGCGACGAGCTCACTAAGTAAGGGAATGACCATGGACATCCGCGCCGCAGAGATCAGCGACATCATTCGCAAGCAGATCGAGAACTACGACAAGAAGGTCTCGGTCACGGAGACCGGCAGCGTGCTGACGGCAGGCGACGGCATCGCCCGCGTCTACGGCCTGTCGGGCGCCATGGCCGGCGAGCTCCTCGAGTTCGAGGGTGCCGGTGGCGAGAAGGTCAACGGCATGGTGCTCAACCTCGAAGAGGACAACGTCGGCGTTGCACTCCTCGGCAAGTTCGAGTCCATCCGTGAAGGCGACGTAGTCAAGCGCACCGGCCGCATCGTCGAGGTGCCGGTCGGCGAGGAGCTCCTCGGCCGCGTCGTCAACGCGATCGGGATCCCGGTCGACGGTGGCAAGCCGATCACCGGCACGAAGAAGCGCCAGGTCGAGATCAAGGCGCCCGGCATCATCTCGCGCAAGAGCGTGCACGAGCCGATGCAGACCGGCATGAAGGCGATCGACGCGATGATCCCGATCGGCCGCGGTCAGCGGGAGCTGATCATCGGCGACCGCCAGATCGGCAAGACGGCGATCGTCCTCGACACCATCATCAACCAGAAGAGCGAGGGCGTCGTCTGCATCTACGTCGCCATCGGCCAAAAGCAGTCGCAGGTCGCGCAAGCGGTGCGTCTG
>JACCQV010000755.1 GCA_013813945.1 Deltaproteobacteria bacterium
GCCCGAGGATGCCGAGCACGATCGCTGCGAGCCCGCCGAACATCTCGGTCGACATTCCGATCTTGTCGAGCCGCTCACGTCCTGCGATCCGATGCGCTTCGCGCCAGCGCGCGGCCATCGTGCTGCCCTGCATGAGCAGCGCGAGGCCCACTGCGATCGTGGCCAGGCCAGCGGCGTAGCGCGGCAGGTAGCCGGCGAGCCCGGCGATCGTGAGCACCACCGCGATCGCGGCGCTGAACAGCTCGAACGCGGAGCCGCTCGTCATCATCATCCGGGTCATCCGCTCTGGTGGCTCCGGCTCCGGTGGGGCTTCCTCCTCGCGTCGCCACGCCTCGTGCGGCACCCCGATCAAGGGAATCGGCAGAGGTGCGCCCTTGCGGGAATATAGGTCGTGTCCCTCAGGCCGGTAGGTGCCCATGATCTGGTTCCTCCTGGCTTTTGGAGATGCATCGATCGTGCCTCCACCACACGGGGATCGGTGCTACAAAAGCTTGGATAGCCAAAGAGCGCGTAGCCGGATGGTCCGGCATGTGACTCCAAGCTGGCATATCGAGACGAAAGGCAGGACGGAATGCAGACGACTCCTCGTCGCGTCACCATCCACACGCTCCGGCAGATGAAAGAGAAGGGCGAGAAGATCGCCATGCTCACTGCCTATGACGCCACGTTTGCGCGGCTGCTCGATGAAGCAGGCGCGGACGTGCTCCTGGTCGGCGATTCACTCGGCATGGTCATCCAGGGTCACGACACGACCCTGCCGGTCACGCTCGACGAGATTGCCTATCACTGTCGCGCAGTCGCTCGCGGTGCTCGGCGCGCACACGTCGTCGGCGACATGCCGTTCATGTCGTATCAGGCGTCGCTGGAGCAGGGCATGACCAATGCCGGCAAGCTGATGAAGGAAGGCGGCTGTCACGCGGTCAAGCTCGAGGGCGGCGCGGTGCATGCCGAGCTCGTCAGGAAGCTTGTCGCCGCCGGAATCCCCGTCATGGGTCACATCGGTCTGACGCCGCAGAGCTATCACCAGCTCGGCGGCTTCAAGGTCCAGGGTCGCGACGCGGGTGGGCGCGAGCGGCTGCTCGAGGACGCACTGACGCTCGAAGCGGCAGGCGCGTACTCGATCGTGCTCGAGGCGATTCCCGCGGACATCGCGCGCGAGATCACAGCGGCTGTCTCGGTTCCAACGATCGGGATCGGTGCAGGCACTGCCTGTGATGGGCAGGTCCTCGTCTCGTATGACGCACTCGGCATGGACGAAACGTTCAAGCCGCGGTTCGTTCGCCGCTACGCGACGCTTGGCTCGACGATCAAGGACGCGATCGCGCACTACGTCAGTGATGTGCGGAGCGGCCAGTTCCCGTCGGACGCGGAATCGTTCACCGTCGCGGAGAACAAGGCGACGCCGAGCACGATGGAATCCACTCCGTACTCATCCGCCGGCAAGAAGTAGCGCGGGGTTTGCAACGCTCGGAGGCATGGGCCTACGAGCAAAGATGAGAGTCGCGAGCCTGCGCCAGCAGGATCGCAAGTTCATTGGTCGCGATGCCCCCGCGCTCGATGTAGCTGTCGTCGGCGCGGAAGGCAGCATTCTGCGCGACGCGCGTGGGCGCACGTTCATCGACTTCATGTCGGGCTGGTGCTGCGGCAACCTCGGATGGAGTCACCCGGAGATTCGCGCGCGCATGCAGCGCTACAGCGGACCGGACTACGCGCCACCTTCCATGATGTATCCACCGTGGATCGAGTGCGCGAAGCTGCTGGCCGAGCTGACCCCAGGCCGGCTCGAGCGGTGCTATCGCGCGACCACCGGGACAGAAGCGGTCGAGCTCGCGATGCAGATCGCCCGCGCGCTCACCGGGCGCGACAAGTTTCTGTCCGTCGAGGACGACTATCACGGCAACTCGATCGCGGTGAAGAGCATCGGGCACCGGCTCAAGCTGCCGCTCGACGGGCGAGCACTGTCGCGTCTCGAGCGCGCACTCGAGCACGAACAGGTCGCAGCCGTGATCCTCGAACCGATCATCACGAACCTGGCCGTCGAGATTCCGACCGCAGAGTTCATGACGGGCGCCGTGGACATGTGCCGGCAGTACGGAACGTTGTTCGTCGCCGATGAGGTCGCGACTGGGTTCGGCCGTACCGGAGCCGTGTTCGCGTGCGAGCACTACGGTCTCGAGCCCGACATCCTGTGTGTCGCCAAGGCGCTGACCAATGGCGCGGCCCCGATGGGCGCAACGATCACCACGGCAGCGATCGCAGACACCGTCGACGAGCTCGAGATCTATGCAACGTTTGGCTGGCACCCGATCGCGTGCGAGGCCGCGCTCGTGGTGCTCGAGACCTGGCATCGCGACAGCGACATCCTGCTCGCGCAGGTCGCAGAGCGCAGCGCGCAGTTCTCCGATCGGTTCGCGGAGATGAAGCTGCCCGAGGGCACCGACGTCCGGATCCAGGGGCTGGCGATCGGGATCGATCTGCCCGCTGACACCGACGCCGAGGAGATCGTTGGGTCGTGTCAGGAGAGAGGGCTGATCATCAGCGGGGAGGACGGCCAGCTGTCGATCTTTCCGCCGCTGACGATCGACCGCAAGACCGCGGATGCTGGGCTCGACATCCTGGCGAGCCAGCTCGAGGTCTGACCGGACGCAATCCGCAGATCGCCAAGGCGTCTCGTGCGTCGGAGGACACCATGCCTGCGTACCGCGACGACCTCGAAGCCCTGTCCCTGCGCCAAGCCGCTCTGGCGACCGAGGTCGCGGCCAAGACCCGCGAGCTCGCCGCCGCCTCCGACCTGCTGGCCGATGCCAAGGCGCGCGCGCGCTTGCCGGTGCTCGACAACATTCGCGTCGCCACCCCGTGCAGCGCGGACTGGGCAAAGATGACCGGCGACGAACGTGTGCGCGTATGCGGCGACTGTACGAAGAGCGTCTACAACCTCTCCGACATGACGCGGGACGAGGCACAGGCGCTGATCGTGGAGAAAGCGGGCAAGCTGTGCGTCCGCTACTTCCAGCGCGCGGACGGAACGATCCTGCTCAAGGACTGCTCGATCGGGGTCAAGCGCCGCCGGCGTCGCGTCCTGTTCGCGGCGGGTGCAGCGGCTCTCCTCGCGGGGGTCGCGGGGGTCGCGTACCACGCGGCGACGGACGCCGAACATCCCTCGCCTCACGAGGTCATGGGCAACTTTGGAGCCGGGGAGCCGATCATGGGTGAGATGGCCGCACCCGAGGTGCAGCAGCCGATGCGCGCGCTGCCGGCGCCCGAGGTCGAGGAGGTCCGCGGCGACGTCGCGACGCCCGAGCTCTACGCGCCCGCGGCATCACGTCACGAGTAGTCAGTCCCGCATCGGATCGGGGCGGCCGAGCTCGTCGGTCTCTGGCGTCGTGGGATCCTGCGGAACGCGATCCACGGTTCCCGGATCATCGAGGGGCACCGGTGGCTGCTGCTGCGGCGGCAACGGATATGGCGCGTTCGGATGCGGCGACAGTGGCTCGCGTTGTGCGGGATTGCGCGGCGCTCTCTCCGTACGCTGCGTGGACAGCTCGCGGGGCGGAGTCGTGGGCGACTCGGCGCTCTCGTTCGCAGGAATGGGCTTCGACGCATTCGCAGGTGACGCGTACTGGACCCGATCGTCACTCTGGCCCGCGCACGCACCCGCTAGCATCGCCGACAGGATGAACGTGAGAGCTCTGGTCATGACACTTCCTCCAACCCACACGGCAGCATCACGCATGCCAGGGTGCGGGCTCCCAGGGCACAGCGAAGAGCCGGTAGTCCTGCCTGGACAGCCCGATGCGGAAGAACCCGATGGCCCTCCCGCACGGTGAGATCGATACGGACGCTCAGCCGCCGGTGATGACGTTATCCGAGCCTTCGATCAGGTTCCCGACCCCTCCGCAGTGGGTGTCCAGATCGCCGAGGCGATGTGCCTTCCGGTTGTTGATGAACACCGTTCCGCTGCCGGACTGGGCGATCCAGGTGTTGGCGCCGCAGCATGCAGCGTGTTTACCCATGTCTCCGACGCGGACCGAAGGTCGGCCATTGGTCAGCACGTCATCAGAGCCCTGCGTCGCGGGGCCCGTACACGTGTGTGGACAGCCAGGGCAGTTGTGCACGTCGTTCGGGACCATCGCCTTGTCGCCGCGTCGTCCTTGAGGTGGCATGAGGCTCCTTACTTCAATCCGCCGGGCGCCATCGTGCCGATGCCCCCGGTCACAGGTCCGGGGACAGGCGGCACGAGTGCCATGCTGGGAACCGCGCCGGTCCCGATGATGTTCGTGACCATCGTCGTCGTCTGCCAGATCTTGAAGCACTTGTCGAAGCCGTCGCAGATTGCTTCGAACAGCTCGCCGTGGAACGGCGCGGTTGGATCGCCGAGCATTGCCTGCATCTGCATCTTCATCAGCGCAGGTGTCAGCGACGCAGTGACCTGCATGGCGCCAGCGATCGGAAACGGGGTGTTCGGGATCGGCGGCGCCACCGGGCTCGGACACGCGGCGAATGCCGGATAGATCGGAAGCCCGGGGAGCTTGATCGTCGCCGTATAGGCCAGCCATGCCGTGCCGATCACGGTGGCGACGGCGTTCGCGTACTTGAGCTGCTGCGGTGAGGACTTCGGTGCGCTGGCCAGGATCAAGGGCGTCAGCGGCGGGCCGATGAGCTGGCCCATCGTGGCAACCGGCCCGATGATGACGACGCCCGCCATCGTCGCGAGGTTCTGCCACTTGCCCCAGGCATCGCAGATCGCGCTGCTGATGCTGTCGATGAAGCCGCCGACCGTGGCGATTTGCATCTTCTGCACGTCGGTATCGTACTTGTTGAGGCTCGCCGGCTGGAACAGAGGCGGCGACCCCGGAGTGGAGGTCTTCTCGTTGTCCTTGAACGCGCCGTCGTACATCGCACCGGCATCACCCTGCGGGTTCCGCCAGTTGGTCGGGACCTTGAGGTTGAAGCTCATGAACTTCAACCGGGCGAAGTTCTTCATCGCGTCGGCTTGCGGGGCAGGCATGAATCCTCTGGCCAAGAATATACGGATCCGGGTGGGGCGAACGTTCCCTCGCTTCGTCGATCTGGACAGTTAGACGAGCGAAACGACGTCTGAGCCCCCTTCCGCACCGTGTGATAGCCTGATTCCATGGCCGGTACTCCGAAAGAAAAGCTCCAGACGCAGGCGGTGACCGAAGAGGCCATCGACGAGCGCGAGGTGTTTTTGCGAGACGGTCGCAAGCTCGTGCTCAGCGAGCAAGGCAACGATCAGCTGGTCGAGATCCGCAGCGAGTCTGGACTGCTCGAGCTCCGGATCAAGCTCACCGAGCAGGGGCCGGTACTCCAGATGGAGAGCGTCCGCCTGCAGCTCAAGGCGACGGAAGCGGTCGAGATCGAATCACAGCGGATCGAGATCAAGGGCACCGAGCGCGTCGACGTCACCGGCGGACAGATCAAGGTCAGCGGCGAAGAAGACGTCAACGTGGACGCGAAGGGTGAAGTTCGCGTCGTCGGCAAGATGATCTATCTGAACTGATCGAGCCGTAGTAGAGCTAGCCGGCGATGACCATCGAACCGGCGGCGATCGAGCGGATCCTGCAGCGGCTGTGTATTGCCCGCAGTGGGACGGCAACGCCCGCCGGTCCGGACCGGTGGGCGGTGGAGATCGAGGACGGCGAGGACCCGCCGACCCCGTTGACGTTCACGCAGACCGTGACTGCGAGCGGTCTTCGTCTGAGCTGCGATGCGCCGCTCGAGCGGTACACGGTCGCACAGGCGCGGGCGGTGGCCGAGCTCCAGACCGAGCTCGCGACCGCGCTGACGCACGAGAAGATTCACTTCCGCTCGTTCGCCGATGTCGCGGCATTCATCGACGGCCGGTTCGAAGCGGAAGTCCACGCCGATGACGGCTACCTCGTGATCGGTCCCGAGGGCGAGGTCCCGATCTCGATCACGGGGCCGCATGTGTCTCGGGAACCGTGGATCGAGGTGTCCGCCGCGTTCGACGATGACGCGAATCCGGCGTGGCTGCTCGAGAAGAACGGCGAGATGACGAGCGTGCGGTTCGAGACCGCGAATGAGTCGGTCGGCCTGGTCGCCGCATTTCCGATCCCGGTGCTCACCGCGCAGCGGCTGCTCGAGATGATCGACGACGTGCTGGTGATGTACGCCGTGCTGCTCGCGGAGTACGAGGACTCGGAAGACGAGGACGAGGACGAGGACGACGACGAGGACGAGATCTGGGACCAAGGCGCGATCGTCGGACCGTGGCGGGACAAGACCACGTGCTTGCGCGCGCTCGATGACTGCTTGCTGGGTTCCGGCTTCCTCAAGGTCGAGAGTCGCGCGCCAGGCTGCAACGTCGCGCGGGTCTATCGCATCGGGCCGACCTTCTGGATCGCGGTCGATCCACCGATTGCGACGTGTCTCGCCCGACGCCTCCCCGAGCACCGGGTGTTCGCTGTCGACATCGAATACGGCGAGACTGGCAACCGCGCTGTGCGCGCGCACCTGCTCGAGCTCGGGCTCAACGAGGTCGGTGAGCTCGAGCTTCACGAGACGCTCGGCTCGGAAGCGGTCGCGGAGGACGCCACCTCCGTCGCGCAGAGCTGGGAGGTCCGGCTCGCCGCGCGTGCGGCCGGCGCCGACGAGGGCGGTGAGTTCCCGTCGAAGCCTGTCTACTATCGCGAGCTGTGACGGGGGAGATCCCGGATGGCGTGTTACGCCTTTCGTCGAGGGATCGATCCATGACCACTGAATCGGACAAGCCCAAGCCGTCAGGTGCCAAGCCGGACGAGGCGCCACCTGCGAAGGCAGATGCCGCGAAGCCAGCAGCGAAGAAGCCCGACGGCAAGCTGCCGCCCTTCGACGAGCGCAGGCTGACGTTCGCCGAGATCGCGCCGTTCGCCGCGCAACTCGATGCCGCGGAGCTGGCCACGATGGCCAACGACGGCCGTGCGGTGGTCCGCGCGAATGCGGCCCTCGGCCTCGCGGCGCTCAACCAGCCCGTGTTCGAGCTGGTCGCGATGCTGCGCGATAGCGATCCACATGCGGCGGCTGCCGCGGCCGAGGCGGTCGGGCGGCTCGGTGTGGGAGCGCGCGCGCTGATCCCACAGATCGTCCAGGCACTGGGCAGCACGCATACCGACGTGACCGGGACGGTGAACACGTCCCTCGCGGAGCTGATCGGCAAGGCCGACGACGAGCTGATCCTCGCGCTCGACGTCCCGTACGCCCTCGCGATGAAGAGCATCGTCGAAGCGGCGCGCAAGATCGGCAAGGCCGGGATCCGGTTCCTGATCAAGGCGGCGGGTCACGAACGGATCCAGATCCGGGTCAACGCGATCGGCGGTCTCGCTCGGCTCGGCAAGACGGATATCGAGACCTCGATGGCGTTCCTGACCACGGTCGAGGCGAACGATCCGGTCCCCGACGTCCGGACTGCGGCGAAGCAAGCGATGCTCGCCGTGATCGCGCGCGAGAAGGTCGAGGCCATCGACAACCTGCCGAAGAACATCCCCGACTTCGAAGCGCGCAAGCTGTCGGGCTCGGAGCTCCGGGAGTATGCCGATGCGATCCACATCGACGAGATGCTGGTCGCGCTCCAGGATGGCCGGGCGCACGTCAAGATCAACGCGGCGCGCGCGCTCGGGATCAAGGGCGACAAGGCGGCCCGCGCCGCGAATGCGCTCGGCGTCAATTTACGTGACAGCGTGCCTGCGGTTCGCAAGGAGATGGCCGTCGCGCTCGGCAAGCTCGGCGAGGGTGCGCTCGATGCGGTGCAGGACCTGGTCGGTGCACTCGGCGATGTCGACGAGGAGGTCTCGGATGCAGCGATCGAGGCGGTCGCCGGGCTCGGCGAGTCCGCCCGCGAGGCGCTCGTCCGTGGGCTCGACGCTGGTAGCGAGCCCCACGGCTTGCGCGTCGGCGAGCTCATCGGCCGCTTGCCGCGCGGCGCGACGACGTTGACCGAGGCGTTCAAGAGCCCCGCCGTCAACGTGCAAGTCAACGCCGTACTCGGCCTCGGCCTCCTCCGTGACAAGGTCGGCAGCACCGGTCTCGCTGCACTTCATGGTGCGCGCACCGGCGGAGATGCACGAACGCGCGAGGCGGTGCGTCGCGCACTCGACATGATCGAGCCGCGTGGACCGACCGGTCCCAAGGCCATCACGATCGATGGCTTCGAGGATCGATTCCTCGATGGCAAGGACGTCGAGAAGGCGAAGGCCGAGGTCGAGAAGATCGGTGTTGCCGATCTCACGGCGTATCTGATGGATGGTCGCGACGTCGTCCGCGCGAATGCTGCAACGGCGCTCGCAGCGCTCGGGCCCGCGGGTGCCAGTGCCGCGGGCAGCCTCGGCGTCCGCCTGCGCGATGACGCTGCGCGCGTCCGGCTCGCGGCTGCGCAGGCACTCGACAAGCTCGGCGATGCGGTCGTCGTCGAGACCGCGAACGATCTGGTCGGGGCGCTGCGCGATGCCGACGACAAGGTCGCCGAGACCACCGCGGCGGTCCTGCGTGCGCGCAAGGGGAAGATGATCGGCGCGCTCGTGCGAGGGCTCGAGACGGATGATCCCCGCCACGCTCGGCGGATCTGCGAGGTCATCAACGCGATCCCCGACGCGGCCGAGATCCTCGCCGAAGCATTCGATAGCCCGGCCGTGAATGTTCAGGTCAACGCGGCACTCGGGCTCGGCATGCTCGGTGCCGAGCGCGTTGGGAAGGGCCGCAAGAAGCTCGAGGGCGCTCGCACGGGAGGCGACGCACGGACGCGCGAGGCGGCACGCAAGGCGCTCGATTCGATCGATGGTCCGCGCGAGATCGGGCCTCGCCCCGTGGACGTCGCGGGCTTCGAGACCCAGCTGCTAGGCGCGGAGGCGTTCACGGA
>JACCQV010000775.1 GCA_013813945.1 Deltaproteobacteria bacterium
CGCTTCTTCGCACGCAGTTCGGCCGAGCTGGTCAATGCCTATGGGCCTACGGAAGCGGTGGTCTACGCGACCCACTGGAGATGCCGGCCTGGAGACACGACCATTCCGATCGGTTTCGCCGGTGCAAACACGACCATGCACGTGTTCAACGAGACCCTGCAGGAGGTTCCCGAGGGGAGTGTAGGCGAGCTGTACATCGGCGGCGTCCAGGTCGCACGTGGCTACGCCTCCCGACCGGAGCTGACGGCGGAGCGCTTCATCCAGGACCCGTTCGGCGCGCCGGGCGCCCGCCTGTACAAGACGGGCGATCTCGTGCGGCAGCGCGAAGATGGCGCGCTGGAGTTTCTCGGCCGTGCGGATCATCAGGTCAAGGTGCGCGGCTTCCGCATCGAGCTCGGCGAGATCGAGGCCGTGCTGTGCGGACATCCGGGCGTGCGCAACGCGGTTGTCGTGGTGAAGGATCAAGCGCTCGTCGCGTATGTTGTTCGCGGCAAGGCCTTCGATCCGGTCGCGGTGCGCGCGCACCTGTCGAGCAAGCTGCCCGACTACATGGTGCCGGCCGCACTCGTTCCGCTCGATGCATTTCCGGTGACCACGAGCGGCAAGATCGATCGCGCGGCCTTGCCCGAGGCAGCAGCGAGCGCGTTCGTGCGCCGCGAGTACATCGCGCCCCGCACGGAGGCAGAGCAGGCTCTGGCCGCGATCTGGAGCGAGTTGCTGAAGCAGCCGAAGATCGGCGTCCGAGACGACTTCTTCGAGCTCGGCGGTCATTCCTTGCTCGCGATGCGCGCGGCCTCGCGCGTGCGAGCACGTTTTGGTGTCGAGCTGCCGCTGCGCTGCGTGTTCGAGACGCCAACACTCGAGGGGCTCGCCGAGGTCATCCGGAACGCTGCAACCAAGCCATCCGGCCCCGCAGTCACCGCGGTGCGGCGTGGCGACCGACCGTTGCTGTCGTTCGCGCAGCAACGGCTGTGGTTCCTGCACCAGCTCGAGCCTGACAGCGCGGCGTATCACGTCGCGCTCGCGCGCCGCTTGCATGGCCCACTCGATGTCGAAGCACTGCGGTGCGCACTCGAGGGCGTCATCGGAAGGCACGAGTCGCTGCGGACTACCTTCCAGGCATCCGACGGTGTGCCGTACCAGGAAGTACGACCCGCCGGGCGCTGGGAGCTCGTGCCCGAAGATGGCAGCGAGCTCGACGATGCGGGCCTCCAATCCCTCGCCGCAGAAGAGGCGCGTCGACCCTTCGATCTGGAGGCCGGGCCACTCGTCCGCACGCGATTGGTGCGGATCAGCGACGACGAACATGTGTTCCTGGCGACGTTCCACCACATCATCACGGACGGCTGGTCGACCGGAATCTTCTGGCGCGAGCTCGGCTCGCTGTACGCCGGCGTGCCGCTTCCGGTGCTGCCGATCCAGTACGCCGACTACGCCGCGTGGCAGCGGAGCTGGGTTGCGGACGACGAGCTCGCAGGGCAGCTGAGCTACTGGACAGCGCAGCTGCGCGGCGCCCCCGAAGAGCTCGCGTTACCTTTCAAAGCGGCGCGGCCGGCGCGGCAGACAGATCGCGCGGCAGAGCGCTGCACGACGCTCGGTCGCGAGCTCACAGCCAAGCTGCTCGGTCTCGCATCTCGGCACGGTGCGACGTTGTTCATGACGCTCGCAGCCGGCCTGCGCACGCTGCTCGCTCGGTACGCGGGCCACAGCGACATCTGCATCGGCACGGCGATCGCGAATCGCAAGCATGACGACATCGAGGGGCTGATCGGATTCTTCATCAACACGCTCGTCCTGCGCGGCACGGTAGGTGCCACCGATCGGTTCATCGACCTCCTCGAACGCGAGAAGCAGCTCGCGATCGATGCCTACGATCACCAGGATGCGCCGTTCGAGATGATCGTCAATGCGCTTGGCCTCGAGCGCAACCTGAGCCGTACGCCGCTGTTTCAGGTCTGGTTCGTCCACCAGAACTACGAAGGCGAGCTCATGCGACTCGCGGGCCTCCGCGCCGACCCGCTGCTCGGGGCGCCAGCGGCCAGCAAGTTCGACTTGACGCTCTACACGGAGGAGATCGATGGCACGATCCAGGTCACCTGCCATTACAACCCGGACCTGTTCGATGCATCGACGATCGAGCGCCTGCTCGCACACTATGACGAGCTGCTGTCGTCCGTCGCCGGCCGTGAAGAGATCCGGGTGGACGAGCTCCTCGCGGCGCCTACGAGCCCCTGCGCGCCTGATCGCGAGGTGCCGACTCCGCCCGAGCACCGTCGGATGGATGCGCCGGCCGGGGACCACGGTGTCTGGGCCCGCTTCCTCGAGATCTCGGCGCGGTTCCCTGATCACCACGCGATCGTGGAGCCCGATCGCAGCTGGACGTACGCGATGCTGGCCTCGCGTGCGGCGGCGATCGGTGCTCGACTCGCGAGCGAGCATCCACGCCGCGTAGGACTCGCGTTCGGGCATGGCGGCGAGATGGTCGCGGCGATGCTGGGTGCGCTCGCGGACGGCACCGCGTACGTGCCTCTCGATCCCAGTAATCCAGTCGATCGACTCGTCTACATGCTGCGCGACAGCGAGGTGGATGTCGTGCTCTGCGATGCCGCGCACGAGCAGCTCGCGCGCTCGCTGGATCCCTCGGTACGCGTCATCTGCACCGCGCACCTGCCGGCCGAGCGGCTCGCGCGCCCCCGCGGCGGGGCCGACGCCCTCGCGTACATTCTCTACACGTCGGGCAGCACCGGCCAGCCGAAGGGCGTCATGCAGAGCCAGCGGAACCTGCTGCATCACGTGGGCTGTTACACCAACAACCTGCGTGTCACGGCGAGCGATCGCCTGTCCTTGCTATCCACGTACGCGTTCGATGCTGCAGTGATGGACATCTACGGTGCCGTGCTCACCGGCGCGGCGCTCTGCCCATGGAGCGTGCGTACGCTCGGGTTGGCGAATATCACGAGCTGGATCGAGAGCACCGCGGTCACGATCTTCCATTCGACGCCGACGGTGTTCCGCGAGCTGATCGTCTCCGCGGGCAGCGAAGCGCGGTTCCCGACGGTGCGCGCGGTGGTTCTCGGCGGTGAGGGAGTCTCCCGCGACGACTTCGAACGCTACTGTCATCACTTCGCGCCGACCAGCATCTTCGTGAACGGGCTCGGTCCGACGGAGTCGACGCTCGCGCTCCAGAGCTTCTGGTTGCCTGGCGAAACGGTCGAGCGCGCGCGCGTCCCGGTTGGATATCCGGTCGACGCCTCGACCGAGGTGTCCCTCTCGACCCCGCTGGGCCGTCAGCTCGCGGTGCACGGTGTCGGGGAGCTCGTGATTCAGAGCGACCACATCGCGCTGGGCTACTGGAATCGACCGCTCGAGACGGCCGCGGCGTTTCGCCCAACGCCTGGGGGGCGACGCGCCTATCATACCGGTGACCTCGGACGGTTACTTCCCGACGGACGCATCGAGCACGCGGGGCGGATCGACTCGCAGGTCAAGATCCGCGGTTATCGAATCGAGCTCGCGGAGATCGAGTCCGTGATCGCGAGCCTGTCCGGGATTGCGGCGTGTGCAGTGGTCCTTCGCGACGGCCTGCGAGGAGAGCCACAGATCATCGCATTCGTCGTGCGTGGTGCGGAGCCCGCGGTGCAAATCACAGCATCGGAGCTGTCCGCGCAACTGGCGACGCGGCTGCCAAGCTACATGGTGCCGGCTGCGATCGTCATCGTACCCGACCTCCCCAAGACTTCGACGGGCAAGGTCGACCGCCGCGCACTTCCCGACGTCGCAGCTCCCATGCTCGATCACGACGAGCTCGAGGCTCCCCGCACGCCGGAGGAGGAGACGCTCGCGCAGATCTGGAGCGAGCTGCTCGGGGTCGCGCGGGTCGGGATCCGCGACGACTTCTTCGCGCTTGGCGGTCACTCGCTGCTGGCGATCCGGGTCGTGTCGCAGGTGCGCGCTTCGTTCGCCGTGGAGCTGCCGCTGCGCGCGTTGTTCGAGACACCGACGGTCGAGGGGCTCGCGCGTGAGGTCGCCCGGCTCCGGGCCGGGGGCGAGCTTCGGGGAGCCCCGCCCTTGGTCGCGCTGCTGCACCGCGAGCGGCCGCCGCTCTCGCACGCGCAGCAACGGATGTGGTTCTTGCACCAGCTCGATCCGGCCAGTGCTGCGTACGCCATGTCGTTCGCTCGCCGGCTGCGCGGGCCGCTCGACTCCGAGGCGTTGCGGCGCGCGATCGAGCAGCTCGTCCACCGCCACGAACCGCTGCGCACCGTGTTCCCGTTTCCAGGCGGCGAGCCCTACCAGCAGATCCATCCGCCTGCGCGCTGGGAGCTCGTGGTCGAAGACCACAGCATGCTCGACGAGGTCGCACGCGAGCGAGAGCTCGCGAGGATCGAGAGCGAGGAGGCGACCCGTCCGTTCGATCTCGCGGTGGGGCCGTTGGTCCGGACGCGACTGGTCCGTCTATCCGACGAAGACCACGTGCTGTGGGTGACGATGCACCACATCGTGTCCGACGGCTGGTCGATGCGGGTGTTCTGGCGCGAGCTCGGCGAGTTCTACCCCGCCGTCGTCGAGGGGAAGTCGCCCGCGCTCGCGCCGCTGCCGGTCGGCTATGCCGACTACGCGGCCTGGCAACGCAGCTGGCTGCAAGGCGACGAGCTCGTGCGCCAGCTTCGCTACTGGAAGGAACAACTTCAAGGCGCGCCGGAGGAGATGGCGCTGCCATTCAAGGCGCCGCGGCCGCCGCAGCAGACGGTTGGCGGAAGGGAGATCATCGTCGAGCTCGACGCGGAGCTCTCGACGCAGCTTCGCACCCTCGCCCGCCGAGAGGGCGCCACCCTGTTCATGACGCTCGCCGCGGCGCTGCGGGCGCTGCTCGCCCGCTACACCGGCCAGGACGACCTGGTGCTCGGCACGCCGATCGCCAATCGCAACCGGCGCGAGATCGAGGGCCTGATCGGCCTGTTCGTGAACACGGTCGTGCTGCGCAATCACGTGCGCGGCGCCGAGAGCTTCGTGACGCTGCTGGCGCGCGAGAAGGAGGTCGCGCTGGCGGCCTTCGATCACCAGGAGACGCCGTTCGAGCTGGTCGTCGACGCGCTGGGTCTCGAGCGCCACCTGAGCCGGACGCCGCTGTTTCAGGTCATGTACAGCCATGCCGCCATCCGCGAGGAGGTCACCGAGCTCACGCCCGGTCTCGCGATGACCCGTGCGTCTGCGAGCGGCGACGTCGAGGCCGCGTTCGATCTCTCGGTCACCACCTGGGAGCACGACCACCGGATCAACGTCAGCTGGATCTACAACGTCGATCTGTTCGACGCCGCGATCGTCGAGCAGATGGCGCGGCATCTCCGCAACTTGCTCGCCGCAGCCGTGGCGCGACCGGATCGTGCGATCGGCGCGCTTGTGGTGCTCGATGCCGGGGAACGGCATCAACTGCTGGTCGAATGGAACGCGACGGCGCGCGACTTCCCCAACGAACAGTGCCTCCACGAGCTCATCGAACAGCAGGTCGAGCGGACCCCGGACGCGATCGCGATCGTGTTCGGGGAAGCGCAACTGAGCTACCGGGATCTGAGCCAGCGCTCGAACGGGCTCGCGCACCGGCTGCGCGCGCTCGGCATCGGGCCGGGATCGATCGTCGGTGTGTATCTCGCTCGGTCGCTCGACCTGGTGGTTTCCCAGCTCGCGGTCTGGAAAGCCGGCGCGGCGTACCTCCCGATCTCTCCCGATCTGGGGGTCGAGCGCGTCGCGTACATGCTCGACGACGCGCGGGCGCGGCTGCTCATCAGCGATGAGGCGCTGGCCGCGCACCTGACGACCGCGACGCCCGTTCTTCGGCTCGATCGAGAGCGGAGCGGCATCGTCGGGCGCACCGACGGGCCGTCCCGCGAGGGAGGTGGATCGGATAGCCCTGCTTATGTCATCTACACCTCGGGCTCGACGGGAAAGCCCAAAGGCTCGATCGTCTCGCACCGTTCGCTCGGAAATCTGATCGCGTGGCACGTGCGAACCTTCGGGCTAGCTCCAGGCGATCGAGCGTCGCAGCTCGCCGGCCTCGCGTTCGACGCCTCCGCGTGGGAAACCTGGCCGCCGCTCGTTGCCGGCGCGACCCTGTGCCTCGTCGACGATGAGCTGCGGGCCAATCCACGCGGCTTACGCGACTGGTTCGTCGCCGATCGGATCTCGATCGCGTTCGTGCCGACGCCGCTCGCCGAGCCGATGCTCGAGCTCGAATGGCCATCTGCATGCGAGCTGCGGACGCTCCTGACGGGTGGCGATCGGCTCGTCCGCCGTCCGCGACCTGGGCTGCCGTTCGTGCTCGTCAACAACTATGGCCCGACGGAATGCACGGTGCTGTGCCTCTCGGGGGTAGTGACGCCGCCGACGCTCGCCAGCCAGCGCGCGCCGGATCTCGGCCGCCCGACAGACAACGTGCAGGTCTATGTTCTCGACGACCGCCGCGAGCCGGTGCCGATCGGCGTCTGCGGTGAGCTCTACATTGGTGGCGAGGGTGTCGGCGACGGCTATCTCGGCCGCCCCGAGCTCACCGCCGAGAAGTTCGTCAAGAATCCGTTCGGCGTGGGCCGGCTCTATCAGACGGGCGACCTGGCTCGTTGGCTTCCCGACGGAGCCGTCGAGTTCGTGGGCCGGCTCGACCAGCAGGTGCAGATCCGCGGCTTCCGCGTCGAGCTCGGCGAGATCGAGGCGACGCTCGGGCAACACCCGTCGATACGCGAGGTGGTCGTGGTCGCGCGCGAAGATGCGCCGGGAGAAAAGCAACTGGTCGCGTACGTGGTCGGCCGCGACGCGCCGCCCGATGCGGTCGCCCTGCGGGGACACCTCAAGGAGAAGTTACCCGAGTATATGGTGCCGGCCGCGTTCGTCGTGCTCGATGCGCTGCCGCTGACGCCGAATGGCAAGCTGGATCGTAAAGCGCTTCCGGCCCCCGCAGGCGATGCGTTCCAGCGCGCCGAATACGTGGCGCCGCGCACGCCGGAGGAGGAGACGCTCGCGCAAATCTGGAGCGACCTGCTCGGCGTCCCGCGGGTCGGGATCCGCGACGACTTCTTCGCGATCGGTGGACACTCGCTGCTCGCCGCGAGGGTGGTGTCACGGATCAGCGCAGCGCTTGGCGTTGCCGTGCCCGTCAGGTTGATCTTCGATGCACCGACGATCGCAGGGCTCGCTCGACGTCTCGAGTCCAAGGCGGTCGGCGAGTCAGAGCTCGCGCTCGCGCGGCAGGATCCCGACCGGCGAAGGTTCCCGCTGTCGCTCGCGCAGGAGCGGCTGGTGTTCCTCGACCGGCTGGAGCCTGGCTCGCGGGCCTATATCCTCCCGTTCGCCGTTCGTCTGAAGGGCGAGCTCCGGGCAGCGGTGTTGAAGCGCGCGTTCGAAGAGATCGTGCGACGCCATGCCGCGCTTCGCACCACGATCGAAGTGGACGGAGGCGTCTCCGTTCAGGTGATCCACGACGGTCGCCCGCTGGCCTGGGAGCAGCGCGACGTGACGGCGCTCGTGACCACCGGTGGCGAGCTCGCACTCGTCGAGGAGGCGACGCGCGAGGCGAGGCGGCCGTTCGATCTGCGGCGCGGCCCGCTCTTCCGGACGACGCTGCTCGAGATCGGCGCTCGCGAGCACGTGCTGGTGGTGAGCGTGCACCACATCATTTCCGACGGATGGTCGCTCGGCATCCTGGCTCGGGAGCTCGAGGTCCTCTACGCGGCCTACTCCGCGGGACGCGAGTCTCCTCTGCCTGACCTCGCGGTGCAGTACGGCGATTACGCGGTCTGGGAGCGAGCGCGGCTGACCGCGGCCGCGCTCGATAGCCAGCTCGCGTACTGGAAGCGTCATCTGCTCGGAGCGCCACCGGCCCTGGAGCTCCCGACCGATCATCCGAGGCCGCTCGTGCAGAAGCACCGCGGCGCCGTGCTCTCCGGTCACCTCAGCGCCGAGGTCGCCGAGCGGCTCGCACGCGTGGCACGGAGGAACGGCGCCACGCTCTACATGACGCTGCTCGCGGCGTTCACGGCGGTGTTGAGCCGCTCGACGGGGCAAGCTGACATCGTCGTCGCGACGCCGATCGCGAATCGTCCGCGCCCCGAGACGGAGCAGATCTTCGGCTTCTTCATGAACACGGTGGCGATCCGGGTCGCCACCGGCCACGAAGCGACGTTCGAGGCGATGCTCGCGCGCGCACGCGATGCGAGCCTCGGGGCATTCGCGAACCAGGATGTGCCGTTCGATCGAGTCGTGCAGGAGCTCAATCCGGTCCGCGACATGAGCCGCAACGTGATCGCGCAGGTGTCGTTGAATCTCTTGAATCTTTCGGACACCAGTCTCGCTCTCGACGGGATCATCGCCGAGCGCGTCAACCTCGGCGATGTCGGATCGAAGTACGACCTGACGCTGTACGCCGACGAGCGGGACGGACTCCGGCTCGGGCTCGTGTTCGATGCCGATCTGTTCGACGCGCATCGCATGACGCGCCTGGTGCGGCGCCTCGAGCGAATCCTGGACGAGATGAGCTCACGGCCGTCGTCGCGGATCGACGACGTCTCGTTCTTGCTCGACGACGAACGCACCTTGCTGCCGGATCCGACGGCACCGCTGCCCGCACGACAATCCCCCTCCGTCACCCAGCTGTTTGACGATCGCGTGCGCGACGCCCCGCAGCGCGATGCGGTGATCGATCCACTGCGGTCGTGGACCTACGCCGACCTCGGTGCACGCAGCAATCAACTCGCACACTGGCTGCGAGCGCAGGGGATCGGTGAGGGGGACGTCGTTGCCGTGTATGCTGGACGCAGCGCGCTCACCGTGTGGGCGCTGCTCGCCGTCCTGAAGGCCGGCGCCGCATTCACCGTTCTCGACGCCACCTATCCGAGCGCGCGACTCAAGGAGCAGCTGCGGATCGCAGCACCGTCGGCCTGGATCTCGGCTGTCGACTCCGGCAGCCCCGCCTCCGATCTGGCGATGCTGATGCCGTCCATGGATCGCCGGGTGGACCTGGCGGGCGCGAGCGATCCGTGGAGCGCTCTGCCGACGACACCGCCCGAGGTCGTGCCTCGACCTGGCACTCGTGCGTACGTCGCGTTCACGTCCGGTACGAGTGGCGGCCCGAAGGGCATCGCCGGTGGTCACGGACCGCTGTCGCACTTCGTGGAATGGCATGCGACCACGCACGCCCTCGGGCCGGAGGATCGGTTCAGCGGCCTGTCCGGGGTCGCGCACGATCCATTCCTTCGCGACATCTTCACACCGCTGTCCGTCGGCGCCGCGATCTGCCTTCCCGCCGATGACGTCCGACGCGAGCCGCAGGAACTGGCCGCCTGGTTGGCGAACGAGCGGATCAGCATCTGTCATCTGACGCCGTCGCTGGGGGAGGTCCTCACGCATGCGCATGCCGCGTCCCTTCCCGCGCTCCGGTGGGCGTGCTTCGCCGGCGAGGCGCTCGATGGTGCGCTGGTGCGAGCTCTGCGGAAAATCGCGCCGCGCGCCGGGTTCGTGAGCTTCTATGGCGCGACGGAGACTCCGCAGGCCATGGGCTATTATGTAGTCCCGGACGAGCCTCCGGTCGGCGCCGTTCCGATCGGTCGCGGCATTGATGACAGTGTGCAGCTCCTCGTCGTCAATGCGGTGGGGCACCTCGCCGGCGTCGACGAACCAGGCGAGATCGTCGTGCGAACGCCACACCTCGCCGTCGGCTACGTCGGTTCCATCGGCCAGGGCGGTTTTGATTTCAATCGCGTGACGGGAGATCCAGCCGACCGCGTGTATCGGACCGGTGATCAGGGTCGCTTCCTCGCTGACGGCAACGTCCAGATGGTGGGGCGCCTCGATGATCAGGTGAAGGTCCGCGGGTACCGGGTGGAGCTCGGCGAGCTGGAGGGCGTCGTCCGCTCGCTCGCTGGCGTACGCCAGGCCGTCGCCGTCCTCGACGAGCCGCGGCGTTCCCTCGTCGTCTACGCATCGGGCGCGGTCGAGGTGGACGCGATCCGGCAGAGCTTGCGGCAACGACTACCGGACTACATGGTGCCGAGCCGCATCATCCTGCTGGAGTCCCTTCCGCTGACGCCGTCCGGCAAGATCGATCGCCGCGCGCTTCCTGCGCTGGAGGACGAGACGCCCGGCTCGCCGGGAGAGGGTGCCGCGAGTGGGAGCGTCGAAGAGTCGCTCGTCGAGATCTGGAAGGACGTCCTCGGCCTCTCCCAGGTCGCGCTCGACGGGAACTTCTTCGACATCGGGGGACATTCGTTGGCCGCGATGCAGATCGCGGCGCGCATCCGCGATGCGTTCGACGTCGAGATCGCCGTCCGCACCGTGTTCGAAGCTCCGACCATCACCGAGCTCGCGACGCAGGTGGTCGATGCCGTCCTGCTGGCCGCTTCGCCCGAGCTGCTCACGCGTGCACTCGGCGACGACGGCCCCACAGGCGGTGAACGATGACGGTTCGAGGTTCGCGCGTCGCGGAGGCGACCGAGCACTGGATGGAGCTCCTTCGAGGATCGTTCGGGGCTAGCACGATCGAGGCGCTCCTCGCGGCGACGGAGGAGTATCAGTTGAAGTACGCCGGAGTCCCCTACTGTACGGCGCTCCGCCCCCTGTTCATGGAAGCGAGCACCCGCGCCGCCGCGATCCGCGCCGCAGACTCGGTGAATCGTGCGATTCGAATCGCCGCGGATCGGCTGCTCGGGGACGAGAGCTTCCGGCGCGCCATCGGCATTCCCGTCTACATCGACCCGCTGCTCGACATCGATCGAGACGCGAGTCGCTCGTCGATCATGGCGCGTCTCGACGGTATGTTCGACCTCGAAGGTTGCATCCAGTTCATCGAGTACAATGCGTTCCCCGGGGGCTTGCTGTGGGCGTTCGAAGCCAATCGGGTTCTCGAACGCGCGCCCATCGGTCAGGAGTGCGCACGTCGCTTCCCGTTCAAAGCGGCTGATTCGCGCGACCTTCCGGTGGACGCACTGATCGCCGAGACCCTGTCGCGCGGACGGCGTCTGCCCGCGCGACTCGCGGTGGCGGTCGCATCGACCGCGCGGAACATCTCCTTCGATGGGGATCTGTCGTGGATTCCCTACGCCGCATCGCGCGGATGCCAGGTCACGTTCGTCGATCCCGCTCAGCTGGAGGTTCGCGAGGATGGGGTGTTTGCCGAGGGCGAACGGGTCGACGTCATCGATATTCCGTTCGGCGCACTGATCAAGCCGGGCCAGCTGGACGCCTTGAAGGGCGCGCTCCGACGAGGGCTCATCAGCTCGATGTTCGGCGTCTCCCAGTCGCTGCTGTGCAGTAGCAAGCTCACGTTCGAAGCCCTGAGCGATCCGGCACACGCCGACATGTTCGACCACGACACGCAGCGAGCGCTCCGGCGGCACGTTCCCTGGACGCGCCGCGTTTCCGAGCGCTGGACGGTGTTCGAAAATCAGCGCGTTGATCTGCTCCCGTTCCTTGCGGAGCATCGAGATCGCTTCGTGCTCAAGCCCGCGGGCAGTTCGGGCGGAGATGGGGTCATCCTGGGTTGGAAGTGCGAGCCCGGGCGATGGGACGCGGCACTCAAGATGGCAACCAAGCGACCTCATGTCGCACAGCAGCGTGTTGCGTCGGAGGAGCAGGTATTTCCGATGCTCGTCGACGGAGGCATGGTCGAGGAGGCTCGAATCCACGACTTCAATCCGTTCATCTTCAACGGGAAAACGGCTCGGCCCGAAGGCATTCTCGTGCGGGCCAGTGGATCGATTCACAACGTCAGCGGGGGTGCGAGCACCGTGGCTCTCTTCGTCCTGCAGGACCCGTGACCCCGCGATCGTCGCACCTGTCCCAGTTGTAGTACGCTCCGGAGTGGGGAACTGGAAGTACTCTTTTTTACGCTAGGGCCCTCAGGATGAGCGCAAAGGAACTCGACTCTCGGCTCAAGGCGCTGTCCCCCGCGGAGCGTGCCCGGCTGGCACAAAAGCTCAGCGCGCGATCGGGCCCCAACACCGCGCTCAAGATCCCCATCGTCGATCGATCGTCTCCGCTCCCCGCTTCGTTCGCACAGTCGCGGCTATGGTTTCTCGATCAGCTCGAGCCCGGCTCCGCCACGTACAATTACCCGATCGTCCTCCGGCTCTCCGGCGTGCTCGACGTCGCGGCACTCGAGTCCGCGCTACGCGAGCTGCTCGCTCGTCACGAGGCGTTGCGGACCACGTTCGTTGAAAAGGACGGTGAACCGCATCAGGTCGTCCATGCCTCGATCGATCTCGACATCACGCGGATCGACGTCGCGTCCGAAGAAGAGGCTGAACCGCTCATCTCACGAGCGACCCACATGCCCTTCGATCTCGCCACCGGCCCGCTGCTCCGCGCGACGCTCCTTCGCATGCGCGGTGACGCGCATGTCCTGGTTCTGTGCATCCACCACATCGCGACCGACGGATGGTCGGCCGGGATCCTGCTACGGGAGATGTCAGCGCTGTACGCAGCGTTCCACGACGGAAGACCATCACCGCTGTCGGCGTTGCCGTGCGGCTATGCAGACTTCTCGGTCTGGCAGCGCACGCGGCTCGCGGGCGACGTCCTCGATGGCCAGGTCACGTTCTGGCGCGACCACCTCGCTGGCGCGCCGGCGGCTCTCGAGCTTCCGACCGATCGGCCACGTCCCGCGGTGAAGCAGTACCGCGGCGACATGGTGAAGCTGCGAGTGCCGCGGGAGCTCGCGAGCCGCGTCCAGGAACTGTGCCGTCGCGAGGGGGTCACGCCCTTCATCGTCCTGCTCACCGCCTTCCAGACCGTGCTCTCGCGCTGGTCGGGTCAGGACGACATCGTCGTCGGTACTCCGATGGCAAACCGCACGCATCGCGAGCTGGAGGACCTCGTCGGGTTCTTCGTGAACACGCTCGCGCTTCGGACGTCGTTCACCGGAGATCCGTCCTTCGTCGACGTCTTGCGCCAGGTCAAGCGCAGCTCGTTTGCGGCACAGGGCCACCAAGACATTCCGTTCGAGAAGCTGGTCGACGAGCTGCGGGTACCGCGTGATGCGAGCCGCACGCCGATCTTTCAGGCCAAGTTCGTGCTGCAGAACGCGGCCTCCGGTGCGCTCACGCTCGGCGACGTCGCCATCACATCGAAGCCCTCACTGTTCGAAATCTCGAAAGTCGACCTCTCCCTGTTCCTCAGCGGCGGGGCGGACGAGCTCCACGGCTTCTTGCAGTACGATATCGCGCTGTTCGACCGGTCGACGATCGAGCGGTTCGCGAAGCACTTCCTGGTGCTGCTCGATGCAGCGTTGCGTACCCCCGAGGCGCGTGTCGCAACCCTCCCGCTGATGACGGACGAGGAGCGGTTGGCCCTTGGTGCATGGAACGCCCGCGACCGTCCCGTACATGGCGCCGCAGTGCCGACGCTCGTCGAGGCGCAGGTCGACCGGACGCCCGACGCGATCG